>CAZPPU010000120.1:0-5942 GCA_964588515.1 uncultured Nitrospirota bacterium | reverse complement strand
CATGGAGACGGTTTTCAGGGCCGCAAAGGAAACTGGCACCGCGCTTGAGATAAACGCCTATCCCCTCAGGCTCGACCTCAACGACATCCATGCAAAGCGCGCAAAAGAGATGTCCATACCTATCGTAATAAGCACCGACGCCCATATCTTAGGGCATTTCGATTACATGAGCTACGGCGTTTCCATAGCCCGCAGGGGCTGGCTCGAAAAGGGCGATGTCTTAAACACTGTGCCGATAGGGGTGCTCCTTAAGGCGCTCAGAAAAAAGCGCTCTTCACGATAACCGGAAGTCATAAATTTTCTTATTCTCCCTCGATGTATTTTTTAAACCACTTTACCGCAAGGCGGGCCATCTCCTCGAGCTTGCCCGGCTCCTCGAATAGGTGGCTTGCCCCGGGGACGATTTTCAACTCCTTGTCTTTTGTCTTGATGAGCGTGAATGCCTCTCTGTTCAGTTCGATAACTATATCGTCGAGGCCTCCGACGATGAGGAGTGTAGGCGTAGAGACATGCGGAAGGGCCTTCGATGCGAGGTCCGGCCTTCCGCCCCTTGAGACCACGGCCTTTATCGTGCCCGAAGGCAGGGCGGCGGCCGCGCCCAATGCGGCAGGCGCGCCTGTGCTTGCGCCGAAATACCCTATGTCGAGGCCCTTGGCGTCGGGCCTGTCCTTAAGCCAGAGCGTAACGGCCTTGAGCCGCTCCGTAAGCAGTTCTATGTCGAACCTGTTTTCATAAATAAGGTCTTCCTTTTCGGTTAGAAGGTCAAATAGGAGCGTGCCTATGCCGGCCTCATGGAGCATCTCCGCCACGAACCGGTTTCGCGGACTAAGCCTGCTTGAGCCGCTTCCGTGGGCAAAGACCACAATCCCCCGCGCCCCCTTCGGCAGATGAAGGGTCCCGTACAGGGTAACCGGGCCTATTTCTATCTCCACATCCGCTTCCGTGTCCTTGGCCGCCTGTCCCTTGAGCATCTCTACCACCTCCTCGTCCTCGACCTGTGTAAAATCTCTGTAATGAGCCCCTACCGCCTGAAAGTCCCACGGCGTTTCAAGACAGACGAGCCTGTCCGACATCCCCTCAAGCTCCTTTGCTGTCGAAGGCGGGGAAACCGGGATTGCAACCACAAGCTCTTTGAGCTTCTCATGCCTCAAGGTTTCGATGGCCGCCTTTACGGTTGCGCCCGTGGCAACCCCGTCGTCTACGAGGATGACCGTCTTTCCCTCAAGCCTGCCGATCCCCTTGCCCCCGCGGTAGAGCTTTATGCGCCGCGAAATCTCCTCCTTCTGCTTTGAGACCTCCCGCTCGATGTATGCCGGGGAGACCTCGTATGAGGATATAACCTGCTCGTTTAGTACCACGGCGCCCGTCTCGGAGACCGCGCCTATTGCGAACTCCGGCTGTCCCGGAAAGCCTATCTTCCTTACGATGAGGACATCGAGCGGGACGCCTAAGATGCGGGCTATCTCAAGGCCGGTTGAGACCCCGCCCCTCGGAAGCGCAAGGACGAGGGCATCCACCCGCCCCTTGTACCCCTTGAGCCTTTCGGCAAGCAAAACCCCGGCCTCTTTTCTGTCGTCGAACATCTGTAATTCAAAATCTACTCCCTTGGGGGCAGGTTGTCAAATTCCACTTCCACGGCGCTTGAATAAGCGCCCTCTTTGGCCGGGCCGAGTGCGCTTACCCTGTAGATGGATTTCCCTGCCCGGGGCTCCCTATCCAAAAATGCAGGGGTCGAGGTCTGCCCTATCAACGAAAATTCCCCTGCCTCAGCCGCCCTGTAAACTTTATAGCCCCTTGCCCATGTCTCCGGGTTTTCTTTCCAGAAGAGTTGAACCCCTCTTTCGATGGAAACGGCCCGAAGCCCTTCCGGATTAGACGGGATGAAATCACCGGGGGTTACTACTATTTCATCCGAAGGCGGGCCCTCATCCCTTGCCGGTGTGTTAAGGAGCGCCCTTACGATGTACCGGACCGCCGCATCCGGGCTGAGGGAATCGGTAAATGCCGTCTCTGAAATAGGCTCTTTATTCAGGGGGCGGAGGTCTTCGGCGCGGCTGTAGATATTAAAAAGAATGCCCTCAACCGGATGACTCCATCCGATAGTCAAGGACTCCGTGCCTATGACGAATGAGACGCCCTCCGGCCTTGGCGGCTGGGGCAGGGGGCTTATGGCGAGTTCCGAGCTTATTCCCGAAACGCCCCTTACACTCTCTGCAAAGACCCTGTACCTGTAAGTCCGGCCATCTTTGAAACCGGTATCCCGGTAGAGCCTGCCCGTTTCGATGGATGCCGTTTTTTTGAAATCTCCGTCTTCGGCCTTCTCTATGACGAAGCCCTTTATCGGCGTCTTTTCGTCATAGGACCATGCAAGGATTATCTCGGATTCCCTGTGGACGGCGCTCAGGGCGGCAGGGGCCGGAGGCGGCTCGTGAACCGGCAGGGCAGGGGGGGCCTTCTTCCCGCAGGAGGAAAGCAAAAAAATCAGCAGGATAATAAAGGGTCTATAAAAATTAATTGCAGACCGGAAACTCATGCCTCCCCTTAAAAAAACACCTGCTTATTTATGCTGTCCGGCAAAATCGAAAACAGGCACTTTAATGGTCTTCACCGGTTTAAACTTTTCTTTAGAAAATTTAAGGAGTTCATCTGTAACTTCGGGAGAGTAAGTTTTTTCGCCGCATTTTGTGCAAACCTCGGCAGGAACATTTTCCACAACAAGATATTTATCATTTTCATATAAAAAATTCACAGTCCGGTTCTCCACTTTACCCTCGCAAAAAACACACCTCATCCTAATTTACCTCCTGATTCTAAAATCAATCCATTCCTATCCTTTCCCGCTTCAGCCTCTTTATCTGCCTTCTCACCTCCTGCGGGGCTGTCCCGCCCTCGGAGGTCTTTGCCCCAACGGAGCCCTCGATGCTTATTGCCCGGTATATGCCCTTTTCAAAGAGCTTTGAAAACCTTCTCATCTCACCGAGCGAAAGCTCATCGAGCGGTTTGTCTTTATCCATCGCATAAAGGACGAGCCTGCCTGTGAGTTCATGCGCCTTTCTGAATGGGACGCCTTTTCTTACAAGGTATTCGGCCATGTCCGTGGCGGTTGTGTAGCCGCCTTCCACTGCGGCCCGCATCCTTTTAGAGTTGAATTTAATCTCAGGGAACATCTCCGTGAGGACGCAAAGCGACGCCTTTACAGTATCCACGGAATCGAAGACCGGCAATTTATCTTCCTGCATATCGCGGTTATATGAAAGCGGGAGGCCTTTCATCGTCGCCAAGAGGCTCATCAGGTTGCCGAATGTCCTTCCGGTCTTTCCCCTTATGAGCTCCGCCACATCCGGGTTTTTCTTCTGGGGCATGATGCTTGAGCCTGTTGTAAAGGCATCGGAAGTTTCTATAAATGAGAACTCCTCCGACGACCAGAGCACAAGCTCCTCTGAAAGCCTCGAAAGATGCATCATGAGAATGCTTGAATCGGATGCAAACTCAATGGCAAAGTCCCTATCCGAGACGGAATCAATACTGTTACTGCTTACAGAGTCAAAGCCGAGGAGTTTTGCCGTATACCGCCTGTCAATCGGAAGGCTCGTTCCTGCCATTGCGCACGACCCAAGCGGGAGGACATTTAACCTCCGCAGAGAGTCGCCGAATCTTTCCGCATCCCTTTCGAGCATCTCCACATAGGCGAGGATGTGGTGGCTGAGGAGCACGGGCTGTGCCCTCTGAAGGTGCGTGTAGCCGGGCATTATGACGGAGATATTCTTTTCCGCAACACCGAGCAAGACGGCCTCCAACCCCTTTATAAGGGACAGTATCTCTTTTGTCTCGGCCCTGAGATAGAGCCTCATGTCGGTGGCTACCTGGTCGTTCCTGCTCCTTGCCGTGTGGAGCTTGCCGCCCGCAGGGCCTGTCTTTTCGATAAGTGCGGCCTCTATGTTCATGTGTATGTCTTCGAGTTCCGGCCTGAACCAGAACCTGCCGCTTTCGAGCCGCCGCGCTATCTCGTTAAGGCCCGCTATTATCTTTTTGGACTCCGCACCGGTGATGATGCCGGTCTTTCCGAGCATCTTTGCATGGGCGATAGAGCCTTCGATGTCGTGTCTCCAGAGCCTCTTATCGAACGATACGGACTCGGTGAAGGACTCTACGGACTTCGCAGTTTTCTCCTTAAACCTTCCTGCCCACGGCTTTTTCATGTTTTATAGCCCGGTTCTCTCCCTGTCTTTGGGGTATTCCACGGAGAACTCAAAGGTTATCTCCTTTTTTTCTCCGGGGTTTACGGTCATGACCCACTTGATTATCCCCTGCTCGGTCTTCTCGACGGGCTCGGGAGAGGATTCAAGCAGTTTCACTTTTATCTCCTCGTCTTCAGGCAGGGGGAGGCGCTCAAGGACGGTTATGGTCTCCGGCCCCTTCTTGAAATTCTCCAGCTCTATCTTATACCTGTAGGTCATCCTGTTTTTGCCGATGATGCCGCCCTCTTTATGTTTTTTAAGCTCTTCCCTCTTGACCTTTATGCCTTCGTCTATGCCGAAGAAGAGGTCTAATTTCTCCTTGGGCGCGGTATTTTCGATATAGGATGCGCCCGTAAAGTCCGCTCCCATATAGACATTGGCTTTTCCGGGGAGGAACGGATAGTTCGTCGGGTTGGTTATTTCGGATTTAAGATACGCCAAAGACGAGAGTTTCGGGATGGAGACATATTCGGTCTTCACGGCAAAGCCTTCGGTGGATATGGTCACGCTGTGGGGAGACCCGTCCGATGGGATGTCCGCCTTTTTGGGAAGGCGGAAGAGGACGGCCGCTTTCTGCTCTTCGACCATGGCAAACTCTGCGAGAAGCAATGCGGCCTCTTCTTTAGTAGGCTCAAAGGCATCGATGGGCATTTTAGCGCCCATAAGTCCCTTTCCTTCCATTAAGTATGGCGGGGACACAAGCCTCACATGCCATGGCGTCTGCTCGGGCGGGTTAGCCCCCACAGAAGGCCGGGCCGTCGAAAGGGACAGTCCCGCATCCAGCCAGTCCTCGCCTGTGCGCTGGCTTACGAGGGCCCTGTATGTCATCTCCACTTTTTTGCCCTCGGGAGAAAGCCTCATGTCATATACCGGCGTCCAGCCTGCCCCGGCAACCACATAAGAAAGCTCAAGCCTGAGGTCCCCGGGCTTTACAACTTCGACGCCGATTTCCACCGAGACGGCCTCTTTGACCGGTTCTCCTTTGATATGCTCAAGTCCTCGCCTCAGGGCGTCCGTCTTGGCGATAAGTCCCCGTTTTTTTACCTCAAGCTCTTTGCTTTTGAGGGCTAAAGAGGAGAGGTTTTCGCTCAGGAACCTGAGGATTTCGCCGAGCTCGGCGGTCTCCGGCCTTTTCACCGTCATCTCTTTTGAGATTCTTTCTGCGTATCCTACTTTGATGGATTCAAGGAACGCCTTCTGTGAGCTTAAGACCGCTATTTGCGAGTCCGTGCGGGCGACTTCGTCCATGAGCGATTGAATTTCAGCCTCTAACTTTTTAACTTTTTCATCGGGGGCCTGCTCAAGGAACGCCCTCTTAAGCTCAAGTCCGGTAATTTTTGCAGAGGCAATGCCCAATCCTTCCGCAGTCACCGTCTCTTCCATTATTGCCGGAGGGAGGTTGTCGAATCCGATGAGGTAAGTCCCGGCATCGAGCTTTAAGACCGCAGTCCTCGTTACCATCGCCCTGTCCGGATAGACCGTTACCGAGGTTATCATGGATTCGGCCTTGACCGGCTCAAGGGCGAGGGCAGGCATTCCCATAAGGAGCATAAGCATCATTGCTATCAGGGACTTTCTCATAAGCCGCACCTCCATGGAATTTCCGTCTATTATAATGGAAAGCAACTAAGAATATCTTAGCGATGCCGTCACTGCTGTCCAAGATAAATTGATGGTGCAGCTGTCCTGCTGATAGCACAAGGC
>CAZPPU010000119.1:0-5993 GCA_964588515.1 uncultured Nitrospirota bacterium | reverse complement strand
GAGGTTGTGGGCGCGGTCTCCCCTGCGGTCGTGAATATCTCGGCCGTGCGGGTCATGAAGCGGGATACATTTCAGAACGACCCCTTCTTTGAGTTTTTCGACGAGTTCTTCAATCCTTTCTACGATTCCGAGGGGCCGAAGAAATGGAAAGAGCAGGGTCTCGGAAGCGGGGTGATGGTTTCCCCGGACGGCTATATCATAACGAACAACCATGTGGTCTCGGACGCCGAGCATATAAAAGTGACGCTCTATGACGGAAGGACATTCAAGGGCAAGGTGGTGGGCGCAGACCCTAAGACCGACCTTGCGGTCGTAAAGATTCCGGCAGGCCAAATGCCTGTCCTCACATGGGGGGATTCGGACAACCTCAGGGTCGGGGAGTTCGTGCTTGCCATCGGAAACCCCTTCGCCCTGAGCCATACGGTTACGATGGGCATCATAAGCGCGGTGGGACGGGCCAATGTCGGCATAGCCGAGTACGAGGACTTCATACAGACCGATGCGGCCATAAACCCGGGGAATTCCGGAGGCCCGCTCGTGGACACCGAAGGCAGGCTGATAGGGATAAACACCGCCATATTCTCAAAAAGCGGGGGCTATCAGGGCATAGGCTTTGCCGTGCCCGCAAACATGGCGCGCCTCATAATGGAACAGCTCCTCAAGGAGGGCCGGATTATAAGGGGTTGGCTCGGCGTCACACTTCAGGCCCTTACGTCTGAGCTTGCCGGGCGCTTCGGCTGGGACTCTACGGCCGGCGCCCTAATAGGCGAGGTCGTGGCAGGCTCTCCGGCGGACAGGTCCGGGCTTAAGCGGGGGGATATAATCCTTCAGTACGGCGGCAAGGATATAAGCGGCCCCTCGGTCCTCAAGAACCTTGTTCCCCAGAGCAGGCCCGGCGCTCAGGTCCAGCTTTCGGTCTTCAGAAACCGCAGGCATATAAAGGTTGCGGCCTCGATAGGCGAACTGCCGAGGGACTACGCAGGCGTTATGCCCTCGGAGACCTTACAGGAGGGCAAGAAACAGGCCTTTTCCGGCCTTAGCGTAATGGAGCTTACGAGGGATATCGCAAGGCAGTTGGGCGCAAACGGCGGTGGAAACGGCGTTGTGGTCATAAGGGTGCAGGAAGGAAGCCCCTCGGAGGATGCCGGGCTCAGACGCGGGGATATCATCGAGGAGATAGACAGAAAGGACATAGGAGGGCTTGACGATTTCAGGCGGATGGAGCAGAAACTCAAGCCGGACGAACCGGTGCTTTTATATGTGAACCGGGGGGGCAGGAAATTCTATATGACCCTGCTTGCCTCGGAATAATATCGCAGGGGCTCTCTGCCCCAATATGGGAGGGGATGAAAATGTTTATTGCAGTGAGAGTATTGCTCATGCTTACATTCCTTTTAGCCGGATATTTCTTCGGCCTCGGGCTCGATGTCCCCGTAGAGGGCGCCTCTGTGGGCGCATTCCTTGGCGCCCTGACAATAGCCGTAGAGACGGTCTTAAGGCGGGCGCAGGTAGGCCCGATATTAGGCGGGGTCTTCGGTCTTGCCCTCGGGATATTTTCGGCCGCGCTCATAGTCTACCCGCTTAAGGGAGTGATTCCGGAGCGGTTCGGCATCGTCTCTTTTGCCGCGGGTGCGCTACTTGGGTATGCAGGGCTTTTAGTGGGCTTCAAAAAGGGCGAGAAGCTTACCGTCTCAAGCATCTTCAGGACTCTGAAGGGCCAGGGCGGTGAGGAAAATGTGAAACTCCTCGACACATCCGTCATTATAGACGGCAGGATTGCGGATGTGTGCGAGACCGGGTTCCTCGAGGGGGTATTCGTCGTCCCGCAGTTCATCCTGCAGGAGCTTCAGCATATAGCCGATTCCCCGGATTCCCTTAAAAGGGCAAGGGGCAGGCGCGGTCTCGATATCCTGCACAGGATACAGAAGGTGGGCCACATGACCGTGAAAATAACGGAGGAGGACTTCCCGAAGATACGGGAGGTGGATGCAAAGTTGGTTGCCCTCGCAAAGGCCATTAACGCAAAGGTCATTACAAACGACTTCAACCTCAACAAGGTGGCCGAGCTTCAGGGCGTCTTCGTCCTCAATGTAAACGAGCTTGCAAACGCCATAAAGCCGGTCGTGCTTCCGGGCGAGACTATGAAGGTCTTCATAATCAAGGAGGGCAAAGAGCACAATCAGGGCGTTGCCTACCTCGATGACGGCACGATGGTCGTAATAGACAACGGTCGAAGGCTCATCGGCAAGAATGTCGATGTCTCCGTCACGAGCGTGCTACAGACCACCGCGGGCAGGATGATATTCGCCAAGCTCAGGGAAGACTACGAGCGTGAAGAAGCGAGGGCCGCAAAATAGGTGGCACGGCCCCCCCGCACGGGGCTACAAGCCCCTGGGGCCGGGACGGCCTGCTACGGAATAGGGGCAGAGAGTCCCCGCAATGAGACGATGAAGGTAACGGCCATAGTCCCTGCGGCAGGCGAGGGCAGGCGGTTCGGGGCAAACAAGCCCTTCGTGCCGCTTATGGGAAAGCCCCTTTTCATCTGGGCCCTTATTGCCCTCGAAGAGGCGCCGGAGGTCTCCGAGGTCATACCTGTCTTTAAGGACTCCGATATGGGAGCCGGGCGTGAGCTTATAAAGAGGCATTCGCTTTCAAAGGTCAAACGCATAGCAGAGGGGGGGCCGGAAAGACAGGATTCCGTGGCAAACGCCCTTAAGCTCGTATCGCCTGAAACCGATATTGTTCTTATCCACGACGGCGGAAGGCCGCTCATAGAGGCCGCTTTGATATCCCGGGCAATAGCCGCACTCGGGGATGGGGACGGCGTGATAACGGCCATGCCGCCTAAGGACACGATTAAAGAAGCCGGCGAGGACGGAACGGTCGGAAAGACCCTCGACCGCCGGGCCTTATGGTCCGTCCAGACCCCTCAGGTATTCCGCAGAGAGGCGATATTAGACGCCCACCGGAGGGCCGCATCAGAGGGCTTCTACTCTACGGACGACTCCGCGCTAGTTGAAAGGTACGGCAGAAGGGTAAAGGTCGTAATGGGCTCTTATAGGAACATAAAGGTTACGACCCCGGAGGACATTGCCATAGCGGAGATCTTCCTGAGGGAAAGCAGAGGTATCTCATGCGGATAGGTTTCGGATACGACTCCCACAGGCTCGTTGAGGGCCGGAGGCTCGTCTTGGGCGGGGTCGAGCTTCCTTTTGAAAAAGGACTCTTAGGCCATTCCGACGGGGATGTCCTCCTTCATGCAATCATGGATTCCATAATAGGCGCGTTCGGCATGGGCGACATAGGCAGGCATTTCCCGGACACGGACCCCCGATGGAAAGACGCATCGAGCCTTACAATGCTCAGGCAGGTTGTGGGTCTTGCGCATAGAGAGGGCTTTGCGGTCTCGTGGGTTGACTCTACCGTGATTTGCGAGGCCCCTAAGATTGCGCCCCATGCGGAGAGGATGAAAGAGGCGATAGCTTCCTCCGGAATCCCCTCTTCGGCCATGAACATAAAGGCGGAAACAAACGAGGGGATGGGTTTTACGGGCAGGGGCGAGGGTATTGCGGCCTATGCGGTGTGCCTGCTTACGAAAGTTGCCTGATTCATGAAGCTATCATCCCTTTTAAACAAAACCCCCTTCCACCTCGCCCTCATCGCCATCCTCGGACTTGCCGCATATTCAAATACATTTAATGCGCCTTTTCAGTGGGACGAGGAGACTTTTATAGTAAACAATCCCATCGTTAAAGACCTCGGCTATTTCCTTCACCCATCAAAGGCAAAGGTGCATGAACTCTATGGCGCTTTCAAAAATAGGTATATAGGCTACCTTACATTCGCCCTGAACTACAGGCTTCACGGCCTCGATATGAGGGGCTATCATATATTCAATCTCACGGTGCATATTCTGAATGCATGTCTTGTGTATTTCCTTGTCATGCTCACATACAAAACACCTTCCCTTAGCGGGGAAGGCCGAGGGCCCTCCCCGCGCCCCTCCCATCCCCGGCTTATCGCCCTCTTTTCCGCCCTCCTCTTCGTCTCCCACCCCATACAGACCGAGGCCGTTACATATATCTTCCAGAGGCTTGCATCTCTTGCGGCGTTCTTTTATCTCCTGAGCCTCGTGCTTTATGTGAAGTGGAGGCTTTCTTCTTTAGGTCATTACGGCTTGTCCGGAATCTTTCTTCGGAAGGATTCCCGTCAAGCGGGAATGACAGCAAGACAATCTATTTTCTACCTTGCCTCCCTCCTCTCCGCCCTCCTTGCCATGAAGACGAAGGAAAACGCATTCACCCTTCCGGTCATGATTGCGCTTTATGAGTTCTTTTTCTTTAGCGGGCCGGTAAGAAGAAGACTCATTTATCTTATCCCCTTTATCCTTGCGATGCTCATCATACCTCTTACGCTCATAGGCGTGGATAAACCTATCGGAGAAATCATAGGCGGTATCGGCCCTGCGATGGGAGGCTCAGGGGAGATATCGAGAACAGATTATCTCTTCACCCAGTTTCGGGTGATTGTCACATACATAAGGCTTTTATTCTTGCCGGTAAAACAGAATATAGATTACGACTATCCGGTATTTGGTTCGTTTTCAAATCCTCAGGTGCTTCTTTCGTTTCTTTTCCTCCTTTCGGTGTTCGGTCTCGGCGCATATCTTCTTTACCGTTCGAGACTCAGGGCGCATCTTCGCCTTGCTTCATTCGGCATCTTCTGGTTCTTCATAACCCTTTCGATTGAGTCGAGCATAATATCTCTTCCGATGTTGATAAACGAATACAGGGTGTATTTGCCATCGGCGGGAATTTTCTCAGTCCTGACAGGAGGGCTGTTTCTGCTTTCAGAAAAGTTTTGGGGCAAGTGGGGACAGGCAGTTGTAATGTTATTTCTCGCTGTCATAGCACCTGTATTTTCATACGCTACCTATACTCGGAATGCCGTATGGAAGAGCGAAATAAGCCTCTGGGAGGATGCGGTAAGGAAGTCTCCTGATAAAGCGAGAGTTCACTTTAATCTCGGTGAGGTTTATCAGGACACGGGGTTGACCGATAAAGCTGTCGAGCATTATAAAACAGCACTCCGGCTAAAACCGGATTACGCAGAAGCACATAATAACCTCGGCATCACACTGGCGGTCATCGGGTCTGAAAATGCCATAGAACATTTTCAGACCGCCTTAAGTCTCAAACCCGATATCAAGGGGGCACACTTTAATCTCGGAATTATCCAGCTCGGCAACGGCTTTCCAGAAGAAGCACGCAGGGAATTTGAGATGGAATTGAGGATAAATCCAGAAGACCCGGAAGCCGTATTATTCCTTCTCAGAACTTCCAAAAACCTTTCCGCCCCAAATACAAAAGGGGGCCATCATCAGCCTTCTGGTGACAGCCGCTGATTTATTGTTGCTTTATCGTTACCTGAACTGATTCTGAACCCTCGATGCCGGACACTGTCACGGTTTGCGGGACTACTATAACGGGTTTGATTTTTATCTCCCACATTGATTCATCTTCTTTCCATCTCATAGGCCCATAGTCTTTCAAATACAAGTTTGCGGAAGCTCCTAAGGAGCTTGTTGCCCTCACTCTGAGCATATTGGCATTCACCTTGTATTCGGCTTTAGTAATGTCGATAGTCAGATCATAGCCGTTGCAATCTTGGTCGACCCCATCATGCTTTATTTCGGGAGCGCCTGAATAGATTGTTCTGTCTGCATCATTGCAATCGACAGGTGTATAAGAGCCGTCACCATCCGCATCTACCCATGTAATAGGTTTAGCGTGGGGGAGAGGGTCTACATCCCAAGAGTCGATTCCGAAATAATAAGGTGCATCGCAGAAGCCATCATTATTTGCATCATTGCAACTGCACCTGTTCCAGTAATTTCCGCCAATTGGCAGGTTAAGATAAAAGGTGTTTATTGAAGCCGTAGGATGATGTCCCTGTAAGTTGTTGAAGTAGGAAGCGACCCCCGATTAAAATGA
>CAZPPU010000118.1:2281-6021 GCA_964588515.1 uncultured Nitrospirota bacterium | reverse complement strand
ACTTCCCAAAGCGCCATCCAGACCCGCATATCCTCATCGAGGACGGTTTCCCCGTTAACGGAAATGGTTATTTGTTTTTCGGGGATGCTTCCCCCTATTATCTGAAACGGCACACCTGCCTCTTTCAAAATGCCAACGACCTTTTCTTCGTCCTCCGGAGCGTATTCCATGAGAAGGCCCGCCTCTTCGGAAAAGAGCGTTGAAACCGGATTAGCCGGAGACTTTATATCGAGCCTTAGGCCGGAGTTGCCCGAAAACGCCATCTCGAGGGCGGACACAACGAGCCCGCCGTCGCTTATGTCATGGCCGGAAAGTATGAGTCTTTTCTCTATGAGGGACTGAACGGCATTAAATGCCCTTTTAAGCAGGCCGGCATCTTCGATATCCGGCGATGCGTCGCCGAGCTGGCCGTAGACCTGCGCAAGGGCGGAGCCCCCGGGCCTGTATCTGCCGCCCCCCAAGTCTATGTAAAGGAGCTTATCGCCCGGCCTCTTTATATCGGGAGTGGCGTGCCTTGTAATGTCCGGCACCGGGGCATATGCCGAGATGACGAGCGCACCCGGGGCCTTTACGACCTCGCCCGTCTGTCCGACGACCGCGGCCATCGAGAGGCTGTCCTTGCCGCCGTCCACCGCGATGCCCAACTCTTGCATGAGTCCGCTCATGGCGACCGCGGCATCGTAAAGAAGTGCGCCCTCTCCCGGAAGTTTAGCCGCCCACATCCAGTTTGCCGAGCACCGGATGTCCTCGATCGCGGTGAGCCTCGCCCAGACGATATTAGTGAGGGCCTCGGCCACGGACATCCGTGCCATCGAGGCAGGGTCTATCAGGCCCTTTATGGGCTGTTCTCCTATGGCGGTTGCCGCGCCTGTGAGGCCGAAGTGGCTTTGGGCTATGATGGCGACATCCCCTACGGTAAGCTGTAGCGGCCCTGCGCACTGCTGTCTTGCGATAAGGCCGGTTACAGACCTGTCCACCTTGTTCGTAAGGAACCGCTTCGAGCCCACGGACAAAAGCCTGAGAACCCTGTCGAGGGCGTCTCTCACGGTAAGGCCCTCCGGAAGTTCAAGCGGCTTCAGGGCCTTCGGCATCCGCTCAATCTTGAATGTCTTTTGCGGCATCTCGCCCAGGACATCCTTGAGCCTTAGGTTTACGGCCGTGGCCCCGCCTGTGCCGTCTCTTACGGTCACATTTCCGTCCCCGGTTATTTCGCCCACATAGGCGGTGGGAACCTTTTCCCTTTTAGCGAGGGCATCGAACCTTTCTTTGTCTTGGGGCTTAAGGAGCAGGGCGTTTTGCTCCTGATACTCCGCGCCCCATATCTCAAGCATGGAGAGGCTCTCGTCTCCAAGCTCTATCTTACTGAGGTCTATCCTTGCGCCCTCCGGGTAGATAAGCTCCTTAAGGACATTACAGTTTCCGCCTGCGCCTTGGTCGTGGATGCTTACGATGGGGTTTTCGTCTCCCATCTCGATGGACGCCCTTATCAGCCGGTTTAGTTTCTGCTCCATCTCGGCATCCCCGCGCTGGACCGCATTAAAATCAAGCTCCTCTATATTTGCCCCCTGTATCATGCTCGATGCCGCGCCCCCGCCTATGCCTATCCGGTAGGCAGGGCCGCCCGCCTTCGTAACGAGCATGCCTTTTTCAGGCCGGCCCTTTTCCGTATGCCTTGCGTCCATCTGACCGATGCCGCCGGTGAACATGATGGGCTTTACCCATTCCCTTCTGGGGGCACGGCCCCCAATATCGCAGGGGGCAGTGCCCCCTCCGGACGGGCATAGCATGCCGAATGACCTTGTGTACCCCTGTATTACCGGCTCGCCGAATTTGTTTCCGTAGTCCGAGGCCCCGTTACTGGCCTCTATCTCTATCCGAAGGGGCGTGGCCAGATTGCCCGGATAAGAAAACCCCTTATCCTCCCACGGCTGTTCATAACCCGGTATGAGGAGGTTGCCGACGCAATAAGCCGCGGTGCCTGCCACGACAAGCCCTCCCCTTCCGGTTGCCTGCACATCCCTGATCCTTCCGCCCGTGCCTGTCTCCGCGCCCGGAAACGGTGCGACCCCGCTTGGGAAGTTATGGGTCTCGGCAGTGAATATTATGTGATAGAGGACTTCTTCGGGAATAAACCTCGATGCCCTATCCGGATTCTCCGGCAGGATTGTCCTCAGGGGAAACCCCCTTATTGCGCTTGAGTTGTCCGAGAAGGCTATGACGCTCCTTCCGGGCGAGGCATTATACGGCGACTTCACTATGTCCATGAGCGTGAAGGGTGCGGGCCAGCCGTCTATTATAAGCCTCCCCTTAAAAAACCAGTGCCTTGAGTGTTCGGAGTTCGACTGCCCCAGGTCGAAGCACTCGACATCCGTGGGGTTTCTCTTCATGCGTTTTGCGAAGAGGTCGTAGTAGTAGTCCATGTCCCACTCATCGAGCCCGAGGCCGAGCTCTCTGTTGATTCTCTCAAGCACGGCCCTTCCTTCTTCGATGACCGGGACAACCCTTACGGGTTCGGGCTTAAGCCCGTGCTCAAAGGTCGTTATGCCCTCCGGATACGGGCATTCGATCATCCTGTCGTGGATTTCCGCTAGGACGGCGTCTATTTCTTTTGATGTGAGTTTCCCCTTGATGAGATATCTCCGTGAGCGCTCTATGCGTTTGATTTTCTTAAGACCCGCGGCGCGGCATACGGAGACCGCATTCGTTGACCATGCGGTCTGGAAGTTGAGACGGGGGCCGACCTCAAGGACATTGCCCTTGAGAAACGGCCTGTCGCCGAAGTTTTCAGGCTCGAAGGTCTCGCTGAGAAGCCACTTGAGGGTCTCCGTCTCCGGGGCCGTAAGCGGCTCTGTGGTTTCGATATTGAAGCAGAACTCCGCCTCGATGTCCTCGATAGCCGGGGACACCTTCAGTCTCAGGGCGCTTAAAAGAGAGTTTTTCTTGGCCTCCGAGAGCGCCGGTTTCCTGTAAAAACGGAGAAATGCCATACATGATATTTTACCCGATAAGGCGGTTGGATTTCCCGACTACTTCCCGCGGCCCTTGCCCTTTTCCTTTACCTTTCCCTTTAGCGCTTTACCGGCCTTCCGGCCCCTGACCTCTTTTGCGATTGCCGGGAAGCCCTTGCCCTTCGCCCTCAGGTTTATGACCTCCCCGGGCGGGAGGCCGAAGTGTAGCGAGAGGAATTTCAGGTTTACGAGGTTTACGATATCCGCATCCGGAAGGACTATCTTTCCCCATTCCTTGCGCGGCTTGTTCCTGTAATAGCCCAATGCCCTTCCGTAAGGCGGACCGACCGGGCCCTCGACATCCACATGGAATATCGCAGGGCTCAGTTTGAAGGCAATGACGACATCGGCCCATGACTTGCCTGCACGCCTGAGGTCGAGGACCCTCTGCGGGGCGACCCCTGCCTCTTTGGCTATTTGAAGAAGGACGGGCAGCTCATCGGGCGGAAGCTTTTCGCTCAGGGCGTTTAAGGTTTTAAGCGGCATGCCGAAGAACTCCCCGACATCAGGAAGGAAGTCCTCGTCATCCCCGGCAAAGGCAGTCCCCGCGAATATGAAAATTATGAAGAGCGCCCTCAGCATGAAATATAGTCTATCAAAGCCGTGGCCGCTGTTCAAGTTTTATGTGAGGCAACAGGGTCCCTGCCCGACTTTCCGGCTCGCAGGGTTTTCTTGTCCAGACTCTATCTTAAGAAGGATTCCCGACGAGCAGGAGTGACAAAAACTTGTGGG
>CAZPPU010000118.1:0-2259 GCA_964588515.1 uncultured Nitrospirota bacterium | reverse complement strand
CCGTGGAGGACTTGAGGGAAAAGATAATAAATCTCATCCGGCAGGGCGGGCCGGTTACATTTGAGAGGTTCATGGAGACGGCCCTCTATGAGCCGGGCATAGGCTACTACGCCTCCCCCCATACGGAGCTCGGCAGGGCCGGCGACTTTTACACAAGCCCCCACATGCACCCGGTCTTCGGCGCGGCTATCGGGCGGCAGATAGAAGAGATGTGGCGCATCATGGGCAGTCCCGAAGGGTTCGACATCATCGAGATGGGTGCAGGGAGAGGGTATCTTTGCCTCGACATGCTCGATTACCTCAAGGGCGGGGAATTCTTCAGCCGCCTGACCTATACAGTCGTGGAGATAAGCCCCTACATGGCAGAAAGGCAAAAAGAGCTCCTCAAGAGCTTTGAGGACAAAGTAAGATGGGCGTCTTCGTTAGAGGGGCTTGGCCCGGTAAGGGGTTGTGTGCTTTCAAACGAGCTTCTGGATTCATTCCCGGTGCACCTCGTAGAGATGGAAGAGGAGCTTAAAGAGATATATATTTCTTTTGAAGGAAACCGGTTGATTGAGGTCTTGGGGCCGCCTTCCGATGAGCTTTCCGGATACCTGAGGGAGTTTTCCATCGAGCTTCCCCGCGGCTATAGGACCGAGATAAGCCTGAAGGTAAGGGACTGGCTCAGGGCCGTTGATAAAGTCCTCGAGGAGGGGTTTATACTCACGATAGATTACGGCTATCCGGCGGCGGAATATTACAGCGAGGAAAGGACAAGGGGAACGCTCCTTTGCTACAAAGGGCACGCCCTGAGCGAAGACCCCTATGAGGACATCGGGAGGAAAGACATCACCGCGCATGTGAACTTCTCCGCGCTCAAGAAATGGGGCGAGGAATCAGGGCTTGAGTGCCTCGGCTTCTGCCCTCAGGGGACATTCCTTGTGGCGTTGGGCATAGACGAGCTTATATCCGAACTCTACGCCGGGAAAGACGACTACCTGTTTGAAGTGGCGAAGATAAAGAGGCTTATCCTTCCGGGCACGATGGGCGAGACCCACAAGGTAATGGCGCAGTATAAGGGAGAAAAAGTCCCGGCGCTAAGCGGGTTTTCCTTGAGGGATCAGAGCAGATACCTCTGACCGAACTCATTAAACCGCTCCATGCCCTTTAGGACATCTTCGGGCGAATGCGCCTCGATCGTATAGAGCGGACGGGGAGATAACCCGGAGACCGCCTTGAAAAGCGTTTCAAAGTCGAATGTGCCTTCGCCTATGGGAAGGTGGGTGTCGTTGTCCCTGAGGTTGTCATGGAGGTGAAGCTCCTTTATATGAGGCAGGAGCTCTCCGAGCCAGTCCGAAAGAGGGGTTTTTGAAAAGAGATTGAAATGCCCGGCGTCGAAACAAAGGCCGAACCTCTCGGAGCCTAATTCCTTCATGAGGAGTTTTAAATTATGCGGTTCGTCCTCGAAGATGTTTTCAATCGCTATCTTTGCGTCCATGCCGGAGGCCGAGGAAAGCACCTCGTTCCATGTAATTAGGCTCCCCTCGAGCCAGATGTCCGGCCTGAGGCCGAACCTCCACTTCTCGTAGCCCGAATGGAAGACCACGGCCTTGGGCTGAAGCGGCTTGCGAGCAGGAGCGTCTGCTTGAGCTTCCTTATCGTCACCGCCCTCACTTCCGTATCCACCGCCCCGGGGGAGAGGTCCATGAAAGGCGCATGCACGCTGATGGAGGGGTCGTAATCGATGTCTTTGGCGAGCCGTTCGATGTCCGCAGGGCCTATGGAATCGAAGACCCTCGTGCCGAAGTAAATCTCGAGGTCGAGCCTCCGCTCCTTTATAAAAGGCAGAAAGTCGCGGACTTTCTCGAAAGGCACATGCACATGAGGGCCGGCCATTACGCCGGGGTATCCGTTTTTGTGCCGGGCTTGGCCTCCTTTTTGCCGGCGTCCTTTTTTTCCGCAGGCTTGCGCGCATAGTCCGTCAGGTACCAGCCCGAGCCCTTAAGGACAAAGGAGGTATTGGACAGGAGCTTTTTAAGCCTGCCCCCGCACTCCGGGCAGACCTTAAGCGGCCCGTCGCTTATGCGCTGAAAGGCCTCGGTCGGCCTTCCGCAGTCAAGGCATTCGTATTCATAAACAGGCATAGCCTATGCACCTCCGATATTTGGAAAATCCGATGCAGACTGTTTTATTATAAAACAAATAGGCCCCGCAGTGGTAATCCGCGACTTGCCTCATCAGAAATCTAAATGAAACCGATTCGTTGCCTCATTTAAGAAT
>CAZPPU010000117.1:0-6031 GCA_964588515.1 uncultured Nitrospirota bacterium | reverse complement strand
CATAATACCCCCAGGAGGCTTCTCTATTTCATTACCCTATCTTGGACAGGTGTGCCATGCTATAGTATATATCTCCATTGTCCGGGGTTAGCCTTAAGGTGATTTCATAATGCTCCATCGCCTCATCGATTAGGCCGGCAGAAAGATAAGCCACGCTGAGGTTGTTGTGCGCTATGGCATTTTCAGGAGACTTCCTCACGGCATCTTTCCATAAACTTATTTCGCTTTCCCATACGGTATTCCTTGCGTAGGTCGCATATGAAAATATAAGAGGTATTGCGATAAGGGGCACAGCTAATGCCATCCGCACTGTTTTTCCTCCAGGTAATTTGAGCAATAAGAATACGACTGTCGTTGCCGCCATGAAAATTCCGGACGAGGGCAGATAGACCCTATATTCGTTTATCACCATCAGCAGGGGTATTATGCTCGACTCTACAGAGAGGGTTATGAAAAACCAGAATATGCCGAAGGCGATGAGGCGTAAACTGGCGTTGCGCCTCGAACGGCAAAGGAGATTTACACCAAGGCCGAATAACGAAAGGAGAAAAAGAAACGACAAAAACACCTGAAGGTTTAAAAACGAGTCGAACATCGGGTAGACGTAGTTGATGTTCTGGTTTACCGGCAGAAACAAAAGCCTTATGTATGTGACTATAACTCGAAATTGTGTAAATAAATAATCCCCTCTCGATATCCCGCCCGAGCCTCCCATCGTAGGGCCGACTCCGCCGATGATTTCTCCGATGGGTTTATCCACGCCTATGAGCGTAAGGGGAATGATGAGCATCGTAAGGAAAAAAGGGATAAGGTAAATGAGTCTTTTTGCGACCCCCCTCCTATAGGCCTTCGGCAGTCCCCCCCTTACTAAGGGGGGGATGTGGGGGGGTGGCTCTGTTGCGCCGAAAAACAAGAACTCATAAAGCGCAATCATGACCGGAAGGGTGAAGGCGTTTTCCTTTGTCTTCATCGCAAGGACGGCGGAGAGGAGGGAGGCGAGGTAGAGGAATCCCCTCTTTGCCAAAATCCCCCTCTGTCCCCCTTTGCTAAAGGGGGATGAAGGGGGATTAGTGCGGGGGGTGCGGGGGGCCTGTAGGCCTCCCGCAAGTCTCCACTTCACATAAAGCACAAGGCTCAGGAGGTAGAAGAATGCGCATAGAGATGCAAGCCTCTGGAAGATGTATGTTACTGCCTCGGTCTGTATGGGGTGGGAGACGAATAGCAGGGCGGAGAAGAGGGCGATGAGATTAGTGCGGTAGGCACCCCCTCCCATTGCACCCCCTCCCTCACCCTCCCCCCTCAAGGGGGAGGGAAGGGGTGTGAGAAGGACAAGGAAATACACAAGCAGGGCGTTTAGAATATGCACCGCAAGATTGAAAATGTGATAGCCCCTCACATCGAGGCCGTGAATTTTATAATTAAGCGCGAATGTGAGGTAGCCGATGAAACGGCTTTTAAAGGTGGTATCCACAACACCGAACCCCGTTGCTTTTGACGGCTCAAGGAAATAGCGGAGGTCTTTAATCAAGGGATTTGTGACTATGTTATGGTGGTCATCGAAAATGAACGGCGCATCGAATGTATTGGAGTAGGCAAGGAGGCCGAGGAGGGCGATGAGGGCGAGATGGAAGGGGGTTTTGTTTAAAAGGGATGACAGCTTCATGAATTATTATAACACCGGGCTTGAGCCATGTTGGGTGTTGTAACCGGCTTTAAGATATGATATCTTTTGGAGGTATAAAACAGCATGACGCCTGAAGAGAGACTTGAGGCCATGGGAATAAGGCTCCCTGCCGTGCCGGAGCCGCTTGGCAGTTACATCCCGGCGGTAAGGGCGGGGAGGCTTGTTTTCCTTAGCGGGATGCTCCCCCTGAGGGAAGGGAAGCTCCAAAGAAAGGGCAGGGTGGGCGAGGCAGTAAGGCTTGAAGACGCCAAGGAGGAGGCGAAGGCCGCGGCAGTGAACGCCCTTTCCGCGCTTAAGGCCCATATCGGGAGTCTCGATAAAGTTCTGCGGTGCGTGCGGCTTTGCGGATATGTGGCCTCGGCCCCGGACTTTACGGAACAGCCCAAGGTCCTCAATGCGGCCTCGGACTTCCTCAGGGATGTCTTCGGAGATGCGGGCAGGCATGTCAGGAGCGCGGTCGGCGTAAGCGTCCTTCCGATGGACTCGCCCGTGGAGATTGACTTCGTCTTCGAGGTAGAGGATTAGTTGGCTTGGTATCCGAGGGTTTGGAGGAGCTCCGGCCTCTGGTCGAGCAGTTCAAGGAATGCGTTTGAGATGAACGGGTCGAATTGGGTGCCTGAGGCCTGCCTTACTTCGTCTTTGGCCTTGTGCAGGTGCAGGGCCTTTCTGTAGGGCCTGTCGGTAAGCATCGCATCGAATGTGTCCACGACCGTAAGGATGCGGGCCTTAAGGCATATCTCGTCGCCTGCTATGCCGTAGGGGTATCCGGTGCCGTCGTATCTTTCGTGGTGCTGGATGATGGTCATCCGGACATTCTGTAATGTCCCTATGGGGCCTAATATCTCATCGCCTATCAGGGGGTGCGCCTTTATTACGCTGAACTCGTCGCTGGAGAGCCTGCCGGCCTTATTCAGGACCGAGGAGTCTATGCCTATCTTGCCGATGTCGTGCAGTATGGCCGCATGTTCGAGGACCTCTACTTCCTTGTAGTCGAGGCCGACCCACTTGGCAAGCTCAACGGAGAGGGTCCTGACCCTTTCGGAGTGGCCTCTGGTGTAATTGTCGTTGGCCTCGAGGGCGTTGATGAGGGACTGGATGGTGCCGAAGTACTTGACCTTCACGGTCTCGTAAAGCCATGCGTTTTCTATAGCCACCATCGCCTGGTTTGCCATCGTGCCTAAGAGGTCGAGCTCTTCCTGCGCAAAATGCGAGCCGTCGGTCTTCTCCTCAAGGAGCATACAGCCCACTATCTGGCCCTTTATCTTGAGCGGCACGCCTATTGCGGATGCGGCCCCGGTGCGGCCCTTGCCGGAAAAGACGGTCCTGCCCTCGTAGAGGATTTCCTTGTAAAGGGGATGGAAGTCCAGGGAAAGCTCGGTTATGTCCTCTATGCCCATGCCCCGCTTGTACTGGAGGGTCAGCCTCCGTTCGTCGTCCCTCTTTAAGTGTATGGCGCCCCTCTCCACATAGAGCATCTCGGATGCGGTCTTTATGATGAACTTCATAAGCTCGTCGGTCTCTATGATGGAGGTAAGAACCCGGCCCACATATTTAATCCTCTTGAGCCTGTCGACTATCTTTTCGAGCTCTATGTTTTTGGATTTGACCTCTTTTGAAAGGCTCAGGATGGCCTTGTTTGCGGTCTCGACCTCTTTTATCTTGTATTCGAGGTGGCTGTTGAGCTCCTCCAATTTCCTTTTATGCTCAAGCTCGGTCTTTGCCTTTGAGACCTCTTTTTCCTTATGGAGGTTTTTGTCGTAGAGCCTCTTTATCTCCATGACCATGTTGTTGAAGGCCCCGCCGATTGTGCCGAACTCGTCGTCCTCGTGGGCATGGACCCTCACATCCCAGTTGCCGGTCTCCACTTCTTTTATGGCCTTCATAAAGCCGTTCAGGGGGGTGATGATGAGCCTCGAAAGGAGGGAGCCAAGAATTCCCGCCACGATTACGACCGTAAGTATATTGAAGAATATCAGGAACTTCCTTATGGCGACCATATCGGCCTTTATCCCGGAAAGGTCGTAGGTTATTTCCAACACCCCGTTGACCTTTATATTCTGGCTGTGACAGCCGAAGCACTGCTGTCTGTTACGGATCGGGGCGAAGTAGGTGCTTGTATCTTCTTTGTGAACCGTCTGCTTGTTTGCCCCGGCCTTATACAGGCTAAACTCCCTCGATTTCTTGCCCACCTCTGCCGGCGATTTCGACCTGAGGATATATCCGTCGGTGGAGACGACCCGCAGGCTCGCAAGTTCCTTGTTCCTGCCGATATTTTCCACCATCAGGTCCACATCTTCGGCCTTGCCCTTTGCCATGGCGGTCTCGATGCTCTTTACGATGACCCCGCTTATCACCTCGATATTCTTTTGCTGGGCGGTTACCATCCTCTTTTCCTGCACATGGAGGACCACGACGGTGGAAAGCCCTATGGAGATGAGGATGACGAATGCCACCGCGATGATTATTTTAGTTTTAAGCACCATATCAGTGCAATCCCACCCGATTTCGGCCCCTCTGTGAAGACTTTAAGCCCATTTCACCATTTAAGAAAAAGCAAAATATATGCCTGAAATTTGAATGCAATATCCATATGTTTCCCTCATGTTTTGGAAAAAGGCGCAGGGGGTCTAAGTCTTTTCACGCATTTTGCTTGAAAACACACAATTTTCCAGCTAAAATTAGAAGTTGATATGAGAGGCGTTCTTGTGATAGTGGGAAGACCAAATACAGGGAAGTCCACGCTCTTTAACAGAGTCGTCGGAGGGCAAGCCGCAATAGTGGAGGAGGTCCCGGGTGTGACGAGGGATAGAAACTACATGGAGGCCCGATGGGAGGGACAGAGGTTCATCGTTGTGGACACCGGCGGTTTTTACCCTGAAGGCGACATGGAGATTGAAAAGCAGGTGAGGGAGCAGGCCCTCTTTGCCGTAGAGGAGGCAGACCTCGTAGTGCATCTCCTTGACGGGAAGGCTGGGCTTACCCCGCTCGATGCGGAGCTGTCGGGACTTCTCAGGGCGTCGGGCAAGAGGTTCCTTCATGTCGTAAACAAGATAGACGGCCCGTCAAAACTCGACAGGCTCTATGACTTCTATGGTCTCGGTCCCGAAGACCTCATACCGGTTTCGGCCCGCACTGGGTATAACTTCGAGGAGCTGATGGACAAGGCCGTCTCGCTCCTTCCGCCGCGGGTCGAAGAGCCCCTCGATTACCCGAAGGTGGCGGTCATAGGAAGGCCCAATACCGGCAAGTCCACGCTCGTAAACTCCCTCTTAGGCAAAAGGAGGATGATTGTAAGCCCGGTCTCCGGCACGACAAGGGACGCCATAGATTCCCTCTGCGCATATGACGGAAGGAAATATCTCTTGATGGATACGGCGGGCATCAGGAGGAAGGCGAGGGCTTATCCCATCGAGAGGTTTGCGATGCTCCGGGCACTAAAGAGCATCGAGCGGGCGGATGTCTGCCTCGTAGTGCTCGATGCCCCCGAAGGCATTACGGCCGACGACCAGAAGGTGGCGGGGATGGCCCTGAATTCCGGGAAGGGCGCAATCTTTCTCCTTAACAAATGGGACATGACGAAAGAGCCGGAGGAGGCGTTTAAGAGACTCGGCAAAGAGATGGAAAGGAAGCTCTGGTTTTTCCCCCATGCCCCTTTCCTTACGATATCCGCGCTCGAAAGAAAGCGGGTCACAAAGGTGTTCCCTATGATAGACGGCGTGATGCGGGAAAGGAAAAAGACCGTCGCCGAGGCGCCTCTTACGGCCATTTTGGGCGAGGCCGCACTTCCGCCCTTATACAAGGGCAGGAAGCTCAGGCTCTTCGCCCTTAAGCAGGTGGGGACAGAGCCGCCGGCCTTTGCCGTCTTTTTAGACAGGCCCGAGGGCCTTAAGGACGATTACCTGAGACACCTTGAAAGGCTCATCCGGGAGAAATTCGGCTTTAACGGAACGCCGATAAGGATATTGAGAAAGACTAAGTGAGATAGCACACCGATGTATAATAATCCATGAAGCTATCGCCTGTTTTTCAGAAGACTCCCTTCCACCTCCTCCTCATCGCCCTCTTGGGGCTACTTGCCTATTCAAATACATTCGATGTGCCGTTTCAGTGGGATGAGACAGACCTGATAGTAAATAACTCCGCAATTAAAGACCTAAGCAATTTCGCTCCGGCAAATCTCGAAAAACTCGGCTCTTTTAACAAAAGGTATATCGGCTATCTCACATTCGCCCTGAACTACCGGCTCCACGGCCTCGATGTAAGGGGTTATCACATTTTCAACCTTGCGGTGCATATCCTGAACGCCCTGCTTGTGTATTTCCTTGTCCTTCTCACATTCAGGACGCC
>CAZPPU010000116.1:4075-6257 GCA_964588515.1 uncultured Nitrospirota bacterium | reverse complement strand
GCTCGGTCTTTTCCGCTCCCTTTTGGCCTTCGGGGTGCTTCAGATGGTTTCGAACCTTTCATTCATGGCCCTTGCATTGGCCGGAAAGAACTACGGGGCCCTCGTCTTTGCCGTGGCCTTCGAGAACCTCTCAGGCGGGATGGGCACATCTGCCTTCGTCTCCCTTCTGATGGCGATGTGTTCGGTGCGCTTCAGCGCCACGCAGTATGCCCTGCTTTCTTCGCTTGCGGCCTTGGGCAGGATATTCGTTGCGCCCACATCCGGGTTCCTCGTCTCCTCCGTCGGGTGGGCGAATTTTTTCCTCATCACGACATTCACCGCCCTCCCCGGATTGTGGCTCCTCCTTAGGCTCAAAAACGAGGTGCTTAGTTTGAGGCAGGAGTAACCGGCCTAAGCACGATAAGCCCGGGTTTTCCGGAGATATACTTCATAAGTTCCTCATCGGCCACTTTCTTTTCTTTCGATGAGGCATGCCTGAGATAGACCTTGTCTTTGACTATGACAATCCCGGCATGGGTGACATCGAGCCCCGCCCTCTCCGAGTATATCCCGGCATAGTCGCCTGTCTTGAGCCTCCCGACGACACCCTCATCAACCGCATCTTTGGGGATATATGCGATTACCCTTTCAACGGGCGCGATGCCCGGAAGGATATATGTCCCGGCTTCTTTGAGGTTAAGGGACTTTTTTACCTCTACGGCCTTCCCTCCGCCGACCTCGCGGGTTGCATCGTAGACAGATGGATTGTATTCTGCCCAGTCCGTGAAGAAGTGGTTTCTGCCCTCATATGAGACCTTGCCCGATTTATACCTTATCTTTTTTAAGTTCTCTTTGAACGCCGCAAAAGACCCCGAAAGCCTCATTGCCGACACATAGTCAAGGTATGTGAAGCAATCTACGCCGCCAAGGTTTACGACCAGCCCTTCTGGTGTCTCCGGGCCGCCTATGAGCGTGTGCCCTTTATACGGGGTGCCGATGAATTTCTCCGAGATGAAGGCTATGCGCAGGCCCTCGTCTTTAAGCCTGGACGCCTCCCGGAGAATAAGTTCGATATCCTTCAGCGTCCACCTGCCTAAACCTACCCGCTCCACAGTGCTATAATAGCAAAACCCATGCGGATAATAGACATCCATACGCACGGCCTCGCCGGGTTCGACACAAAAACATCGGACGCATCGGACATCCTCAAGATGGCCGGGCTCCACGGCGAGGCGGGCACAGACGCAATCATCCCCACAATCTATCCCGCGGCCATCGCCGTGATGAGGGAAAACATGACTGCCGTAAAAAAAGCGATGGCTTTGCAAAAGACCGGGGCGAAGATATTAGGGATTCACCTCGAAGGGCCGTTTCTTAACCCCCTCAGGTGCGGGGCGCTCGATGCGGCCTCGTTCCTTAAGCCCGATAAAGGCGCGCTCATGGAGCTTATCGAGGGGTTTAAGGAGTGCATAAAGATAATGACCATAGCGCCCGAACTTCCGGGGGCGCTGTCGCTCATAGAGAAGCTCTCCGGCATGGGAATAACGGCGAGCATGGGGCATTCCGATGCGACTTATGCCGAGGCGGAGGCCGGTTTTCGGGCGGGCGCAAGGGGCATAACCCATATATTCAATGCGATGCGGCCGTTTCATCACCGGGAGCTGGGGATCGCGGGCTTCGGGCTTATGAATAAGGATATCTATATAGAGGTAATCGGAGACCCCTATCACCTGCACCGGAAGACCATAGAGCTTATTTTTAAAGTGAAAGACCCAACCCGGATAATACTCGTATCGGACACCATAAAGGGGTCGGCAGAGCAGGCAGTGGAAGCTGCCCCCTTGCGGGGGGGCACTGCCACCATCGCATCAATCGTTGAAAGGCTCGGCGGATTAGGGATTGAAAGGCGGCTCCTTGAAAGATGCGTCTCGGAAAACCCGGCGAGGTATCTCGGTCTCTGAGATTCCCCGCATATTTATTTTTGCCCGATGTGATGTAAAATACTAAAAACATTTTGTAAAAAGAACGCTTCGATTTATTTGCACGCGCAATGCTTGCTCATGTTACAGCCTTCGGAAGGGGCAGGTAGAAATGACTGCAGGAACTGCCGCCGAAAGCGCAACAACGCATCACATTATCCATGCCGACGCACGTTCAATGCCCTTTATCCCCGACGAAACCGTTCATCTTGCAGTTACTTCTC
>CAZPPU010000116.1:0-4065 GCA_964588515.1 uncultured Nitrospirota bacterium | reverse complement strand
AACCCTGCGCAAATCGGGCATATCGCGGATTATGAGCTTTTTCTAAAAGAGCTTGCCAAGGTGTGGGAAGAGGTTTACAGGGCGCTTGTCCCGGGCGGCAGGCTTGTTTGTGTCGTGGGTGATGTTTGTTTGTCGAGGCGAGAATACGGCAGGCATCTGGTAATGCCTCTACATTCCGATATCGCAGTCATATGTCGCAAAATAGGTTTCGATAATCTAAACCCCATAATATGGCACAAGATATCGAATGCCGCCTTTGAGGCCAATAACGGAACTAAATTCCTGGGCAAACCTTACGAGCCGAATGCAATTATAAAAAACGATATCGAGTTCATATTGATGCAGCGCAAACCCGGAGGATACCGAAGGCCGACCGAAGAACAACGCAGATTAAGCGTGCTGGACAAGAATGATTTTGCGGAGTGGTTCAGGCAGTTCTGGAATATAACCGGCGCATCTACCAAAAATCACCCCGCGCCTTTCCCATACGAGCTTGCCTATCGCCTTGTGCGAATGTTTTCGTTCTGGGGCGACACCGTACTCGACCCGTTTTGCGGAACAGGCACTACGATGCTTGCGGCAATGAGATGCGGCCGTAACAGCATAGGAGTCGAAATAGATGGAAATTATTGCCGGGCGACATTGGACCGTCTGGTTGCAGAAAGGGATTTTTTCAACCGTGCCTCAATTGAGTTTTCAAGGGCAGGCAACAATGGCGACTTCTGCATCGAAGAAGAACCTGCATCATACGGCACGAGAAAAAAGAAACGGCACGCTTCAAGAAAATACCGTCTCGGAAAACCCGCGGCGGCTTCTTAGTCTTTAAGCCGCTTTTCGATATAACCCAAGAGATGCGCCTTTATCTCCGGGGTTTCGGGCGCATCGGGCAGGACCTCGAATATCCGCTCGACAAGCCCCATTTCCTTAAGAAACCTGAATGTGGGCTTGAAATTCATGTCATAGACCCATGCCAACTTAAGGAGCTTGAAATCGCTCAAAGACTTGATGTCGGAGTACATGGCAGTCTTTCCGCCGAAGAAGGCATCGAGGACCGGTTTTGAGTATCCGGGGACATCCGGCAGTCCGAAGCCCAAGACTATGGGCCTTTCCTCCGGAGGCATCTCGTAGAAGTCCACACATGTCCGCCATGCATCTAACTTATCGGCATCCCTCAGGAGCTTTAAAAGGAGGCCGGAAGTCTCCGGCAGGGCGGGGGCACTGCGTGCGTTATGGAACCTGACGGCCCCGATGATCGAGTCCTGCTCTTTTTCCGGAAGGCCGCTTAGGATGTTTTCCTTTTTCAGTATTCCCGCGCCTAATGCGCCGTGGTTTACCGAAACGGAGTCGTTGAATGTCCTGTATTTGCGGAACTGCTCGAACCTGCCTATGTCATGAAATAGTGCGGCTGTCTCGGCAAGGAAAATGTTCCGGCCGTTTAAGGAGAGGGCCTCCGCAATCCTCACGGTGTTTCCGCAGACCCTGTATGTGTGCTCTTCTTTGAGGATGCTGTTTTTCCGGACATCCTCATCTGCGGAGCCGCAGTACGGCCTCACATATTCGGAGAACCGGCTTTTGAAATTTGAAAGCTCGTTCATGTAGGGGCTTAGAGGTTTTCGACCATTTCCCATACGCCGCAGGGGCAGATAGCCGCACAGAACCCGCATCCGATGCACTTATCTTCGTCTACCACATACTGGTATGAGCCGTCTTTATCTTCTTTCCTCGATATTGCGCCCCAGTAGCATACGGACTCGCACATATGGCAGTCCCTGCATGTTGCGCAGGAAAGACAGAGATTAGCCTCTTGCTTTGCGCCCGTTAAGGACGGGGGGCGCGGGGGGCCTTCGGCCCCCCGACATAGGTCGTAGTATTGGGTCTTTATTTTTTCGTATGGGATGACCTGTCTTTTCTCCGGCATGAAGTCGTAGTGCATAAGCTCTGAGTGTATGACCTCTGCCACGGTCCTTCCCTGTCCTATGGCATGGGTGACGAGGCCGGGCCTTGCGGCATCGCCTATTGCATAGACCTTCGCATCCGATGTCCTGCCGGTATCGTCTGCGGCTATCCAGCCGCCTTTTTCCGTATGGATGCCCGGCGGAAGGAACCCGCTTTCCGGGGTCTCGCCGACCGCGATTATGACGAGGTCCGCATCCTGCGATGTGCCGTCTTTAAAGTATATCTTACCGCCCTTTTTATCGAACCTCTCGACACTCTTGGGCCATAGGATGACCGTGCCCTTTTCTTTTGCAAGCTCAAGCTCTTTTCCGAAGGCCGCGGGTTTCTGGATGTCGACGGCGGTTACGGAGGCCGCCCCGCAGGCGAATGCCTGTGCCGCAACATCCATGCCGACATTGCCCGCGCCTGCTATCACTACATCTTTCCCCTTGAGGGTAGGGAGTTTCCCGATGTTTATGCCCTTAAGAAAATCTATTGCCTGCACGGTGTGTTCCGAGCCGGGGAATGTCAAAGCCCTCGGCTTGTGCGCGCCGCATGCCACGACGACGGCATCGTGCTCTTTATAAATCTTATCGAAAGTCTTCCGGTCTATTCTTTTGCCGAGGTGGGCGGAAACGCCTATCTCCCCAAAGCGTGAAAGCTCCTTTAGGAGAACTTTATGCGGGAGCCTTTGCCGCGGGATGCAGAGCTCTATTTTTCCGCCTAATTTCCCTTCGGCCTCGTAGAGGTCCACCGAATGGCCCTTCAATCCCAACTGCCAGGCCGCGGAAAGCCCGGCCGGCCCGCCGCCTATGACCGCAATATTTCTGCCTGTGCTTTTGGCGGGCTTGGGCGCAGGCAAATCGAGGGCGAGTCTTCCCAACTCCTTTACATTCAGCGGCCTGTCGAGCCTTCCCCGGGTACAGCTTTGCATGCAGAGGTTCGGGCATATCTGCCCGCAGACCGTGGCGGGAAGCGGGCTGTATCGGAGAACAAGCGCAAGGGCCTCCTTGATTTTGCCCTGTCTTATGAGCGCTGTCCTCTTATGAGTCGGGATGCCCGTTGGACAGGTGTATGCGCACGGCGGCAGGTATTTCTCGTTAGCCCACACGGGCTTATTGCGCCTGAACTCGCCGGTCGTAATATAGGGGAGGGATTCCCATAGGTCGTGCATGATGTATTCGGCGAATATTCCGCCCTTTCCGACCTCTTTTTCCCATGTCCCTTTCCTGAAGTCGGTCGTTGTGGCCTTGGGCCCTTTCCATGCCTTCTTCTCCGCCGGCGTGTGGGCGATGAGTTTTTTCCAGTCCTCTGGCCTGCGCGTAAGCTCTTCGTAATAAGGCAGTCTGTCTATAGCCTTAAGAAAGGGTTTCATCTTCTCTTTGAGCCACTGCCAGTCCTCGGGCGTGAGGTCTACCTCTTTTACATCCCGCGCGCTATAGCCCATTATCTTTCCGCGAAAATAAATAGTCCCGCCAACCATCCCGACGCAGGGCCTGTAGCCCAAGACATTATCCGGGTTCCTGGGGTTCACCCCGCAGACCACGGCTATGCCGCCTGCCTTGAACTCGGCGAATGAGTCCCCGACATCCCGGAAATACCACGACTCCGGCGGGTCGAACCGGGGGTTGTGCTTTGTCATGGTATCGCACCTTGCCCCGCCCCCGCCCTGAACATAGAGCACGCCCTGAGCCGCGGCATTGTGCGCGCCGTTTGTGACATCGCCAAGCACGGTGATTTTCGCACCGCAGTTAATCCAGCCCGCATCGTCGGAGGCAGAGCCTTTTACGATAATCTCCGTGCCCTGCATCCCCATACTGCCGAGCCTCTGCCCGGCTGGGCCTTCGACAGTTACCTTTACCGCCTCCCCCCTCGGCCAGAGCCGCCCGCCGATTCCGTGCTGGCCGTCGGCAAGCACATGGAGGTCCCTTGCGCCTTCCCTGACCGCTCTTTGGATCTCTTCTTCGAGGAGACGGGAAGAAACCCTGCGTCCGTCTATGTTGCCTCTTATCGTTATCTTTCTATCCATTTAAGTTTTCAACTTTTAGCGTGGGGCCAATGGCCCCCCGCACCCCCCCGCCTTAACAAGCATGATTTATTTCAAACCCCCCTCCTCTTGCCCTTCCACCC
>CAZPPU010000115.1:0-6260 GCA_964588515.1 uncultured Nitrospirota bacterium | reverse complement strand
GGCGGCCTTGCAAGTACGACCGGGGTTGCGTTTGCAAGGACGACCTGGGTGGCACGACCCGGGTTGCGTTGCAAGTAGCCAAAACTCAAAGCCCCGTGGCGGTGGTGGCAGGACCTGGTGGCACGACCTGGTGGCCGAGGCCTACAAGCACTCCAGGAACAAGCCTGAATGGATGATAATGGATGTCATCCCGGTGCTCCCTCCGGACCTCAGGCCGCTTGTGCCGCTTGAGGGCGGGAGGTTCGCCACATCGGACCTCAACGACCTCTATAGGAGGGTCATAAACAGAAACAACAGGCTAAAGAGGCTCATAGACCTGAAGGCCCCGAGCGTCATAATTAAAAACGAAAAGCGCATGCTTCAGGAGTCCGTAGATGCCCTGTTCGACAACTCAAGGAGGAGCAAGGTCCTTAAGGCCGCAACCAAGAGGCCGCTTAAGTCCCTCTCCGACATGATAAAGGGCAAGCAGGGGAGGTTCAGGCAGAACCTCTTGGGAAAAAGGGTGGATTACTCCGGAAGGTCGGTCATAGTCGTCGGCCCGGAGCTCAAGCTCCATCAATGCGGCCTCCCGAAGAGGATGGCCCTTGAGCTCTTCAAGCCCTTCATATTCAACAGGCTCGAGGAGAAGGGCCTCGTAACGACCATAAAGCTGGCAAAGAAGCTTGTGGAGAAGGAAAGGCCCGAGGTCTGGGATGCGCTCGATGAGGTCATCGCCGAGCACCCGGTGCTCCTGAACCGCGCCCCGACGCTTCACAGGCTCGGCATGCAGGCCTTCGACCCGGTGCTCGTGGAAGGCAAGGCCATAAGGCTCCATCCGCTTGTGTGCACGGCATTCAATGCGGACTTCGACGGAGACCAGATGGCTGTGCATGTGCCGCTTTCCATAGAGGCGCAGGTGGAGGCCCGCGTCCTTATGATGTCCGTCAACAACCTGCTTTCCCCGGCAAACGGAAAGCCCATAGTGTCGCCCACACAGGACATGGTGCTTGGGGCCTATTACCTTACGAAGCAGAGGAAGGGCGCAAAAGGCGAGGGGAAGGTCTTCAGCGGCCCGGAAGAGGTCGGCATGGCCTACGATGCCGGCGTGCTCCAGGAGCATGCCGCAATAAAGGTGAGGCTCGACGGCGGGCTTGCGGAGACTACATGCGGCAGGGTCCTCTTCAGGGAGATAGTCCCGGAGGCGGTGCCCTTCTCCCTTATAAACAAGGAGATGACAAAGAAGGAACTCTCCAAGCTCATAGACCACTGCTTTAAGAAGGTGGGCAAGAGGCAGACGGTGGTGTTCCTCGACAAGCTCGAAAAGATGGGCTTTGAGTATGCGACCAAGTCCGGCATATCCATATGCATTCAGGATATGCATGTCCCGAAGAAGAAGGCCGAGCTCATACATGCGGCCGAGCAGGAGGTGCTCGAAATCCAGAGGCAGTACTCCGACGGCCTTATCACCCAGGGCGAGCGCTACAACAAGGTCATAGACATATGGGCGAATGTGACCGAGAAGGTAGCCGACGAGATGATGGACGAGCTCGGGGCCGAGGACGGAAAGGACTTTACCGAGGAGGAACTTGCGGAAAAGAGGTCCTTTAACAGCATATTCATGATGGCGGACTCCGGCGCAAGGGGCTCGACCGCCCAGATAAGACAGCTTGCCGGAATGAGGGGCCTTATGGCAAAGCCCTCGGGTGAAATCATAGAGACGCCCATTACGGCGAACTTCAGAGAGGGGCTCTCTCCGCTTCAGTACTTCATCTCCACGCACGGCGCAAGGAAGGGCCTTGCGGACACCGCGCTTAAGACGGCCAACTCCGGATACCTCACAAGGAGGCTCGTCGATGTGGCGCAGGATGTCATCATCACGGAGGAGAACTGCGGGACCCCGGACGGGATAGTCGTCGGGGCGCTTGTCGAGGGCGGCGAAATCATCCAGCCTATCGAGGAGAGGTTTTTAGGCAGGTTTGCCGTGGAGGACATAAAGGACCCCATAACGAAAGAAACCATCGTCAAGAAGGGCACGGAGATAGACGAGGAGGCCACCGAGAGGATAGTAGAGGCGGGCATAGACAGGGTCAAGATAAGGTCGGTGCTCACCTGCCGCTCGAAGCACGGCGTCTGCGGGGCGTGCTACGGGAGGGACCTCGCAAGGGGCGAGGCCATAGAGATAGGCGAGGCCATAGGGATAGTGGCGGCCCAGTCCATAGGCGAGCCCGGCACCCAGCTTACGATGAGGACATTCCATATAGGGGGCGCGGCCTCCAAGGTCGTGGAGCAGACGGTGCTCGAGGCCAAGAACGCCGGCGCGGTGAAGTTCATCAACCTCACTACGGTCAAAAACAGGGAGGGCCTCCATGTGGTGATGAACCGTAACGGGGCCATCGCCATCGTGGATTCAAAGGGCAGGGAAAGGGAGAAGTACTCGGTCGTCTACGGGGCGAAGCTCCTCGTCAAGGACGGCTCCAAGGTGGAGATAGGCCAGAGGCTCGTCGAGTGGGACCCCTATGCCACCCCGATACTTACGGAACTCGGCGGCAGAATAGCCCTCGGCGACATAGTAGAAGGCGTAAGCGTGAAGGAAGAAGTCGACGAGGTGACTGGGCTTTCCCATAAGGTCATCATAGACTACCCGGCCAACATGAGGCCGAGGGTCTCCATCAAGGACACCGAGGGCAAGGTCACCTTGAAGATACCCGGGACGAACAACCTCGCAAGGTACCTCCTGCCTTCCGGTGCGCATGTGCTCGTTGACAAAAACGACATCATCCACCCGGGCGATGTCCTTGCGAAGATACCGAGGGAAACTACGAAGACGAAGGACATAACGGGCGGCCTTCCGAGGGTGGCCGAGCTCTTCGAGGCAAGGAGGCCCAAGGAGCAGGCCCTCGTCTCCGAGATAGACGGCATGGTGGAATTCCGCGGCGCGCATAAGGGGATGCGCGTGGTCGTCATCAAGGGGGGGACCGACCAAAGGGAGTATTTCATCCCCAAAGGCAAGCATGTGAGCGTGCACGAGGGCGACTGGGTGAAGGCGGGCGAGCCCCTCATGGACGGCTCCGTAAACCCCCACAGCATCCTCGACATACTCGGCCCCAACGAGCTTCAGCGGTATCTTGTAGACGAGGTCCAGAAGGTCTACAGGCTTCAGGGCGTTTCCATAAACGACAAGCATATAGAGGTCATCGTCAGGCAGATGATGAAGCGTGTGCGAATAGAAGACCCCGGGGACACCGACTTCCTCGTCGGAGAGCATGTGGACAGGACGGCCTTCTATACGATGAACGAGGAGGCAAAGCGCAAAGGCGGAAAGCCCGCGCAGGGCAAGCCCCTCCTCCTTGGGATAACCAAGGCGTCCCTTACCACGGAAAGCGTCATCTCCGCCGCATCCTTCCAGGAGACGACGAGGGTCCTCACCGAGGCCGCAATAAACGGCGTGATGGACGAGCTGAGAGGGCTTAAGGAGAATGTCATCATGGGCAAGGTCATCCCCGCAGGCACGGGCATGCCGAAGTACAGAAACACATTCGTAAAAAGGGAATTGCCCGCCCTATTTGCTCACCTCTTCGAGGAAAAAAAGGAACTAGCCCCGGCAGAGGGGGCGCTACCCGAAGAAGTCTGATACAACAAGGGGGGCCTGCGGGCCCCCCTTATGGGAACCCGCCCTAAAGTCCATGGAGTCAATGCCTATGCAAGAGTGCGGGGGGCTCGCAGCCCTCATCGCCGATGTCATGCTCGGCCGTCTTTCGAGGTGGCTGAGGCTCCTCGGGTTCGATACCCTCTATAGCACGGACATCACCGACAGGGAGCTCTTACGGATAGCAAGGCAGGAAGGCCGCACTATCCTTACGAGGGACACCCATTTCCTTAAGATGAACCTCCCGGACTGTATTTTCATTAAGCCGGACGATGTATTCGAACAACTCAAGGAGGTAGTCTCCGCCATCGGCGGCAATGTCCCCGATGTCATGAGATGTCTTAAGTGTAACGGCATCCTCGCTCCCGTAACCGACAAGACCGGTGTCGAGGGCTCTGTCCCCGAGTATGTCTACCGGAATTTCAACCGTTTCAGCCGGTGTGCCCTCTGCGGCAATATATACTGGGAAGGCTCCCATTATAGGGACTTCAGGGAAAGGCTGAGAAAGGCCCTCGCGTAGGGTTAGTGATTAATGAAGCGCTTTCAGGGCCTTCTTATGGAGGGCCTCGTTGCCTGCGGCAAGTATGGTGGAGGCCTTTTTAAGTCCGAGTTCGAGCCCTTCGAGGCTCTTGCCCTCCATATCAGTTATCACCCCGCCTGCCTTTCTTACGAGGTGCCAGCCGCCTGCAAAGTCGAAGCTCCTCGAGGGCGAAGGCACGACAAAGACGCTTACGGCGCCTGAGGCAAGATATGCAAGGTCAAGGGCCGTTGCGCCGAAGCACCGGGATTTCTGGAACTTCCCTATGAGGGGCATTATCGCCGGGATGTCCCTTCCGGGTGTCTGCGCCTCATAGGCTATGAGGGAAAAACACTCGTCCTTTTGCGTGGAGATAGCTTTTCCGTTAAGGAAAGCGTCATTGACGCCGCTCCAGAATTCATCGCCGTTTATGAGGTTTATCACATAGGATAGCTCTAGGTCTTTCATCTTGGGGCCTGAGGAAACCGCAATGGATGTGCAGTAAAACGGGATTCCCGAGATTGCGTTTTTGCTTCCGTCTATCGGGTCTATGAGGAGGAGTCTTCCGCCTCCCTTTAGTTCAACGACCCCGGCTTCTTCGGATATGAGGGTAAGGGGCTCGCCCGATGCCTCAAGCATGGAAAATATAATCTCCTCGGCCTTTTTGTCCACGGGGAATGTCCTGTCTCCGGAGGCCCCTTTAGGGGGCGGAGGCAGCGCCCCTTCCCACTTAGGAATTAGCGGGATTTCCTTAAGAAGCCTTTTGCCTATTTCTCTTAGAAGCGGAAGCATTATGGTTTCACTGATAGCATAATCCATAAGGGTCGTGATGTCAAAAACTTCTGGTATAATTTACGAAAGGAGGGCTTTTATGGATGCGATTGAGTGCATAATGAGCAGAAGGAGCATAAGGAAGTTTCTGCCCGAGCCTGTCCCTGAGGAAACTCTCCGTAGTGTCATAGAGACCGCAAAGTGGAGTCCGTCTTATAAGAACAGCCAGCCGTGGGAGGCGGTAATCGTCTCCGGCAAAAAGAAAGAAGAGCTTTCAGCCCTGCTTATCGGGCTCCTCGAACAGGGCAAGCCGCCCGCCCCCGACCTTCCCGAGCCCGGCGGCTGGCCGCCCGAAATCGAAAAGAAAATATCCGAGCACATGCGCATGAGATGCGCGGCATTGGGCATAGACCTCACCGACCCGGAGACCGGAAGGCGGGCGAAGGTTGCGAATTTTAAATTCTACGGCGCACCCCACGGGATATTTCTCTTTCAGGACGGCTCCCTCAGCCTCTGGTCTATACTCGACATGGGCATGTTTGCGCAAAGCCTCATGCTCTCTGCTTGCGCCCATGGTCTCGGCACCGTGCCTCAGGGGTTCCTCACGGACTATTCCGCGGAAGCTAAAAAATTCTTGGGCATACCGGAGACGAAGAGGCTCATCTTGGGCGTCTCAATCGGATACCCGGACCTCAAAGACAGGGCGAACTCCTACCGGAGCCGGAGGCAGACGGTTGATGAGATTGTCAGGTTTCTCTGATGGCGCAGGCTGAAAAAGAACCGCTTCGCTGGCATCTGAAAAGTGCCGATGACGCCCTAAGGGCGCTCGGCTCAAGCCGTCATGACGGGCTTACATCCGAAGAGGCCCGGTCGAGGCTCAAAACTCACGGCCCGAACGAACTCGTGGAGAAAAAGAAAAGAACGCCTCTGAGCATGTTCTTAGGGCAATTCACGGACTTCATGATACTGGTGCTTATCGGGGCCGCAATAATCTCCGGCATCATAGGGGAGCCCTCCGACACCATAGCCATTGCGGTAATAGTCCTCCTGAATGCGGTCATCGGCTTTGTGCAGGAATACAGGGCCGAGCGGGCGATGGCCGCACTTAAGAAGATAGCCGCACCAACGGCGACCGTCATAAGGGACGGCATGGCGGAGGGCATCCCCTCGCGGGAGGTCGTCCCCGGGGATATCGTGCTCCTTGAGGCGGGCAGTGTAGCGCCTGCCGATATGAGGCTCATAGAGGCCGCGCATCTTAAAATCGATGAGGCCGCACTGACGGGGGAGTCCGTGCCGGTAGAGAAGCGCACAGGGCCGCTTCACGACGAGCACCTCCCCTTAGGCGAC
>CAZPPU010000114.1:1568-6260 GCA_964588515.1 uncultured Nitrospirota bacterium | reverse complement strand
TTCATCCTTATTTCCTCCGCAATTTTAGACCCCCAGATAGAACCCGTCAAATGGTACATTGCCACTAAAGAAGTCTACCTGTTATAATCGGACATATCGAGAAAAGAAGAGGTGCGATATGGAAAAAGAAGTTATCTTTGTCATCGAGGAATCTCCTGAAGGAGGTTATGAGGCTAAAGCCTTAGGTCATTCAATTTTTACCGAGGCCGACACACTCGAAGAACTTAAAAAAATGGTTCATGATGCCGTCTTATGTCATTTCGACGAACAGGATAGACCCAAAATAATACGCTTGCACAGGGTAACAGAAGAACTCCTTGCCGTATGAAACTGCCGCGTGACATCGGTGGATATGCGCTTGCTTCACTTCTTGCAAAATACGGTTACCAAACAATGCACCAGACCGGCAGTCATATCAGGCTGGCATCGTCAATAAAAAGCAGGCAGCATTGCATCACCATTCCTGCGCATAAGACCCTGAAAGTTGGCACTTTAAGCGGTATCCTTAAAGATGTCGCCTCATACCTTGAAATGGATTTTCCAAAACTGTGCAAAGAGCTTTTTGAGTAAAAAGCCGCAGGGCCCGAGCCGCAGGCGGTAGGGGATGCCTATTTGCCCGAGGGAGACGGGGTAAGAGTCGATGTCCGGGTCGAGGGCCGAGACATTGACCCCGGTGGGGAAAACTGTATAATAAAGTCCATGGCAAAGCAGGCGCTTCTTAGGGAACTCCCCTCCGTTGACGAGGTCATTAAAAGCCCCTATGGCCAACGGCTTGAGGGCTATCCGAGGCGGTATGTCCTTCAGGCGGTGCGCGAGGTCATAGAGGAAAGAAGGAGGCTCATCCTCGTGGGCGAGACCCCTGCCGCTACCGTCGAATCCATGGCAGGGGATATAGAGACCCGGCTTAGGGAGCTTTCCTCACTGAGCTTGAGGCCGGTCATAAATGCAACCGGCATAGTCATACATACGAACTTAGGCAGGTCGGCGCTTTCCCGGAAGGCAATCGAAAACATCATAAAAACGGCCTCGGGTTACTGTAACCTCGAATACGACCTTGCCGCGGGCGCAAGGGGCAAAAGGAACGCCCACCTTAAGAGGCTCCTTAAGGAAGTTACGGGCGCAGAGGACGGCATCGCGGTAAACAACAATGCAGGCGCAGTGCTCCTTTGCCTGAACGCCCTGGCAAAGGGCAGGGAGGTCATAGTCTCAAGGGGGGAGCTCGTCGAGATAGGCGGCTCATTCAGAATCCCGGATGTGATGAGCGCAAGCGGCGCAATCCTGAGGGAAGTAGGCACAACTAACAAGACCCATCTATGGGACTACGAAAGGGCGCTTAACGAAAATACCGCGCTCATACTCAAGGTCCACCGCTCAAACTACAAAATCACCGGTTTTACCGAAGATGTCCCGGTCGAGGAGCTTTCAAAATCAGCGAGGGGAAACCGCATACCCCTGATGTTCGATATGGGCTCGGGCTGTCTCATAGACCTCGCCCCCGATATCGCAGGCGAGCCAACCGTGCAGTCCGCTCTGAAGGCGGGCGCGGACATTGCGACCTTCAGCGGAGACAAGCTCTTGGGAGGCCCGCAGGCGGGAATCATCGTCGGCGGCAAAGGGTTCATAGAGGCAATAGAGAGGAACCCTATGCAGAGGGCCCTTCGCATAGACAAGCTCACGCTCTCTGCGCTTGAGGCCACGCTCCTTGAGTACATAGACGAGGGAAAGGCCCGGCAGTCCATTCCGACACTGAGGATGCTCCTTGAAGGGCCGGATAAACTAAAAAAGAGGGCAAAAAGGGTCGCGGCCCTGCTTAAGAGATATGCAAAGGCAGGAGAGGTAACCGTCATAGAGGACTTCTCGCAGGCAGGCGGGGGCGCGCTCCCGGAGGTGAACCTTAAGACCTATGCGGTTGCCGTGAGGCCGAAGGGCCTTACGCCCAACAGGCTCGATGAGCGCTTAAGAAAGGGCAACCCGCCGGTCATAGGGAGAATCAAAGACAACGCCTTTCTTCTGGACATGAGGACCGTAGGCGACCACGAAGTAAAAACCCTTGCCGGTTGCCTGAGGGCCGCCCTCGTTTAAGCAGGCACGGCCTGCTGCGGGGCATGTCGTGCTGCTTAGGCCTTGGTTCCTTTTTCTTTGAAGAATCCTGAGAAGGCTTATGCTGTACTGGTAGCGGTTGCCCTCTTCTTTCCTTACCGACTGATAGAACTCGCAAAGCTCGCAGTTTGCGAACTTCTGGGCGAAAGTGCCCTGGACATTGCCCCCGCAGAATGTGCCTGCCAAAACCCAGCAGGCCCTCCCTGCGTTTTTCCCGCCGTGGACGCCGTCAAGCCTCGTATCGGTAGCCGAGGGACATACGCCCAAGGCCTTTACATTCTTCCCGCCGGGCTCCCTTCCACAGCCCTTAAACTCCCAGCAGTTTTTCTTTGCCATTTTATCCTCCTCAGTCTTCAGAGACGATATTGTATTTTACATCCACCTAATTCGGCTTCGAGTCCGACAGTCTCTTCCATCACACCTCCTTTATCGCAAGGGGCTCGTAGCCCCAATATCGCAGGGGGCCGTGCCCCCCTAAAAGCCGAGCTCCATCTGCTTCATCCGCTCTCCGGGGAAGCTGATGGGGTATCGCCTGTCGAAACATGCGGCGCAGTAGTCGTCGGGGTTGGGCACGATGCCCTTAAGGCCATCGAGGCTCAGGTATGCGAGGGAGTCCGCAGTAGTATATTTCCTTATCTCCTCGAGGGTGTGCGAGTTTGCGATGAGCTCCTGTCTGGTCGGGGTATCTATGCCGTAAAAGCAGGGGCCTATGGTGGGCGGGGAGCTTATCCTCAAATAGACCTCTTTTGCCCTGCCCCCTTCCCTTATCATCTTTACTATCTTTTTGCTCGTTGTGCCCCTCACGATGGAATCGTCGATAACGACCACGCGCTTGCCTTCGAGGAGTTCCCTGACCGGATTGAGTTTTATCTTGACGCCGAAGTGCCTGATGGACTGCCTCGGCTCTATGAATGTCCTGCCTATATAGTGGCTCCTTATGAGGCCGAAGTCGAAGTCTATGCCGCTTTCCTCGGAAAACCCTATTGCCGCGGGCACGCCGGAGTCCGGCACCGGGATGACGATATCGGCGGGGACGGCGGACTCCTTTGCGAGCCTCCTTCCCAATGCCTTCCTTATTGTGTTTACATTTTTGCCCCCGAATATATAACTGTCGGGCCGGGCGAAGTATATGAACTCGAAGATGCAGTGCGCGCATCCCTTTTCGTTAAGCACTTTCATGGAAGTCAGGCCGTTTTCGTTTATGATGAGCACCTCGCCGGGCTCTATGTCCCTTATGTATTCCGCGCCTATCAGGTCGAATGCGCATGTCTCGGATGCGACGACATAAGCGCCGTCTATCCGGCCGAGGCAGAGGGGCCTTACACCGTAGGGGTCCCGGACGGCGATGAGCTCTTTTTCCCTGAGAAGGAGGAGGCTGTATGAGCCGCTTACCCTTTTTACGCCCTCTAAGAGCCGCTCGTATATGTCGTTCACCCGCGAGTGGGCTATGAGGTGGATGAAGACCTCGCTGTCGGATGTGGACTGGAATATTGCGCCTTCGGCCTCGAGATCTTCCCTGAGCTCCTTTGCGTTTACGAGGTTTCCGTTATGTGCGATTGCGAGCATGCCGAGGGCGAAGTTTGCAACTATGGGCTGGACATTCTTAAGGATGCTCCCGCCGGCGGTGGAATACCTGTTGTGGCCGACGGCAATCCTGCCGGGAAGCCTCTTGAGTCTTTTTTCGCCGAAGAGCTCGGCCACGAGGCCGAGACCTTTTTCCGTATAGATTTGTCTGCCGTCCGAAGATGATATGCCTGCGCCCTCTTGCCCCCTGTGCTGAAGCGCATAGAGGCCGAGGTAGACAAGGTTGGCGGCCTCCTCGTGCCCGTAGACGCCGAAGACGCCGCATTCCTCTTGAAACTTATCCGGCTCCATTTCCTCCGAAATCGAGTGGGAAAGAAGATGTCTTATATTAACATAAACGGGGCGGGAATCGCTATTGTCTCGGCAGGCCGAAGGGGCTTCCCCTGAGAATGCGTATGACCTTAAGCGGAGGCCCCTGAAGCTCGAAGACCGCCATCCCCCGCTCTTCGGTCGCCGCCGGGCCCCTGCGCCAAGTGCCGGTCCATGAGACATTAAAGAGAATCTTCCCTCCGTCTATCTCAAGGAGCCTCGGTGTGAACTCAATCTCTACGGAATCGAATTCTTTTATGCCTTTGTAGTCCGGTAGGGGCAGATAGCCTTTGAGGGCCTCCATGTCCTTTTTCTCGTAGGCCGACCGGATGCTTTCGATAAGGTTTGCGGCCTCCCCGGCGAGCGCCGAGTCCTCGGACGGTCGCTTCACTTCGTCTTTGCCGCAAGCGGGAAAGGCAATGGCGATAAGGATTACGATGAAAAGCCGCATGCCCGGCTCAGCCGCGCGGGTAAACGCTGACCTGGAGCTTTTCCCTCGATTTCCTCTCGAAGGAGACCGTGCCTTCTATGAGGGCAAAGAGCGTGTCGTCCCTGCCCTGGCCGACATTAAGCCCGGGATGGAATGTAGTTCCCCTCTGCCTGACGATTATGTTGCCGGCCTTGACGAACTGGCCGCCGAAGGTTTTCACTCCGAGCCGCTTGGATTCGCTGTCGCGGCCGTTTCTGGAACTACCGACC
>CAZPPU010000114.1:0-1558 GCA_964588515.1 uncultured Nitrospirota bacterium | reverse complement strand
TGCCGACCTCTTTTTTATGCGCCATAGGTGCTCACCCCTTTATCTCTTTTATCTTAAGGAGCGTATAAGGCTGTCTGTGGCCCCTGAGCCTCCTCATGCCTTTCCTCATCTTCTGCTTGTAGACTAAGACGGTGTCGGCCTTGCCTCCGCCCACGACCTCCGCGCCGACCGATGCGCCCTCGATATAAGGTGCGCCGAATACCGTAGAGCCGTCCCTTACGAGGGCAACTACCTTATCGAGTCTGACCTCGGCGCCCTCCGGGGCGTCGAGCAGTTCGACCCGGAGCTTTTCTCCCTCGGCGACCTTATACTGCTTCCCGCCTGTCTCTATAATTGCATACATGGCAAGTATTATTTATACCACGATACCGCGGCTGATGTCAATCACCGCGACCCCAGCTCGAAGGCGTCCTTAATGTGCTCCACATCGGCCTCTCCGTCGGGCCCGATACTGACGCTTATCACATCGAACCTTGCCCGCGCATCCGCCTTACGGGTCGAGATATAATGGGATGCGGCCCTCTCTATCTTATGCATCTTCCTTTGGTCTACGGCCTCCGAGGGATGGCCGAAAAGCAGGGAGGCCCGGGTTTTGACCTCGGCAAATACGAGCGTTTTGCCGTCCATGGCGATTATGTCTATCTCGCCCGAGGGGGCCCGGTAGTTGCGCATGAGGATTTTATAGCCCCTCTTTTTGAGGAACCCGACGGCGGCCTCCTCGCCCTTATTACCGAGGGACTTCTTCAAATTCGAGCCTCTTTAAGAGCTTTGGGATGCTTTCTATGTGGAGGATATCTTTCTGGCAGAGTATTTTTATAAGCTCCCTCAGTGGATAGAACTCCTCCCAGTGGCCGCCGAGGTTCTGCCTGAGGAGTCTGTCGAGGGCCTCGCCCTTGGAGTCCCAGTCAAGAAGGAGCACGACCCGGTGAAACCGCTCGGAGATGTCCTCGCAGAAGTCGTAGATATCCTTCCCCCTGTGGAGGATTATTATGGTCCCTGTGAGGCCGAGCCTTCTAAGGGCCTGTGCGTCCCGTTTGCCCTCGACTATGACCGGGGCCACCCGGTTTACTTCGTCGAGGGCGGCAATGACCTCCTTGAGCCTTTCGGCCCTTGCGTATTCGCTTGTGGACATGGCTTATTCGACGGCAACGAATGTCTCCGTCCTCGTGAGGCCCTTTACCTTTCTTATCTCCTTGAGGATTCTGTTGAATATCTCGTTCGTATCCCCGGCCTCAAGCACCAAGGCGAGGTCGAACTGCCCTGTGACGACATCTGCGGCCTTTACGCCCTTTGTGCCTCTCAGCGTGTCCCTTATGCTCTTTTCCTTGCCCGGCAGGACATTTGCCAGCATATACACAATTGCCATTTAGAACCTCCTTTTTCTTGTTCGTACTGGTAAGATTATATCTCAAAGCTCAGATACAGCGTTGCACTATCCGGAAACAGAAAGGGGCTGAAGATTATATCTTCAACCCCCTCTGAACTCAGGCAAGACGCTGATCAGAGCAGCTTCTTGATCTTGCTGAATGCCTCTTCTATGACCTTTGGTTCCGGCAGG
>CAZPPU010000113.1:2350-6263 GCA_964588515.1 uncultured Nitrospirota bacterium | reverse complement strand
CCAAGTGTCTGGGCCCTTCCGCCGCAGAGCCTTATTTCCTTATCCGGAAGAAGGAACCTGTAGAGGCTCACTATCTTAAGGGCCTCAAGAGGACTCATCGGCTCAAGACCCTCAAGCCTTGTGCCTTTTACCGGTATGAGGAAGTTTATCGGTATGGAGTCGGCGCCTGTTTCCCTCAGGGTCATAGCCATGTCTATCCTGTCCTGCCAGTCCTCGCCCATCCCGAAGAGCCCGCCCGAGCAGAGGCTGAGGCCCGATGCCTTCACCGCCCCGATGGTCCTTAGTTTTTCGTCGTATGAATGGCTTGAGCATATCTCGGGGAAAAACCTCCTTGAGGTCTCAAGGTTATGATGATATCTTTCAAGCCCTGCATCCTTAAGGGCGCAAAGCTCCTCTTTGCCCAAGAGTCCGAGCGTTGCGCAGGGCAAAAGACCGAGCAGTCTTATGCCGGTTATCATAGAGGCTATGGTCTTCAGTTCCTTCGCCGGGGGCCGCTTCCCGCTTGTTACTATGCAAAACCTCCTTGCGCCGGAGGCAAGCGCCTCCTTTGCCCTCTGAAGGACGAGTTCTTTCTCCACGAGCGGGTAAGGCTTAAGCCCTGTTTTTGCCCGGCTTGACTGCGCGCAGTAAGAGCAATCTTCGGGGCAGGCCCCGCACTTTGCATTCATAATCGAGCAAAGGTCCACCCTGTCTCCCCTGAAGGCCTGCCTTATGATGTTTGCATGGAAGAAGAGCTCAAAGACCCCCGGGCCTTCAAGCGATGCAAGGCCCATCGCCTCCCCTTCGGAAAGCCGGGCGCCTGCGATGACCTTATCGGTAAGGCTCTTCGAGAGGCTCACTTCCGCCCATCATCCTCTGCTCGATGAGCTTCACCGCATCCTTAAGGCCCAACTCGGCGGCCTTCTGATAGTCCTGCATCGCCGATTGAAAGGCGCCGAGCTCGTCGTATGTTAGCCCCCGGTTGAGATACGCCTCGGCAAAGGCCGGCCTCAGTTTTATCGCCACCGTAAAGTCGTTCAGGGCCTGCCTTATCCTGCCTAAGTTTCCGTTGGCAAGCCCCCGGTGATAATAGGCGGAGACATTTTCCGGGTCGAGCTCTATGGTTATATCGTAGTCCTGAGCGGCCTGCTCGATGAACCCGAGGTTATAAAAGACATTGCCCCTGTGGTGATATGCCCTTGAGAACTCCGGGTCTATGGCGATTGCCCGGTTATAGTCCTCGACGGCCCTGTCCGTCTTTCCGAGCTCTCCATAGGCATCGGCCCTGTTTGAATGGGCCCATACATGACGGGGGTTCAGCCCTACGGCCCTGTCATAGTCCTTTATGGCGCGCTTGAATTTCCCTTCCCTATAATAGCAATTCCCCCTGTGGAAGTATGCCTCCGCATAGTCCGGGTTCAGAGCGATGGCTTTATTGCAGTCCTTGAGGGCCTCTTTAACCCTGCCGGAATCGAAATATGCAACCCCCCGCCCGAGGTATGCCTCGGCATAAGAGGGGCTTAGTTCCACTGCCATGCTGAAGGCGTTTACGGCCTCATAGAGGTCGCCCGAGTATGCAAGGGCATGTCCCTTTTGAAACCAGCCGGACGCAGAGAGTTCCCTTATTAACCCTGCGTATGCCTCTTTTGAGCCCTGAGGCGCGCCCCTCCGGGCCTCTTTGAGTGCGGATTCGGCCTTGAGTTTTGCCTTAAGGAGGTCGTTGCTCCGGCCGCTGTCCTTGCAGAGCCTCTCGACCGCCTCGGCGGTCTCCTTAATGTCCAAAGAAGCCCTCAGGCCGATGTGATAGGTCTTCCCGTCCCACTTGCCTTCGATAACCCCGGGGCTTACCACTCCTCCTACGAGGGCGGCCGTAAGCTCGCCCGTTATGGGGTAGCCGCACATGATGCGGTCTTTGATTTGCGTGGAAATCTCTTCGAGGAGGAGTCCCTTGGCCCCTTCAAGCGCAAGCGCCTTTGCAGAGCCTTCGTCGTCGAGTGGAGAGGCCTCGTATGTGAATTCCTTGATGAATGTCCCGGCATGGGCCGCCCCGGCCATAAGAAGGCAAAGCGCAGTTCCGATAAGCCAGACCGCCATAGTGTATTTTGCCCCCGCAAGACCGGGTTAGTCAATGGGGGCTATCTATTTTCTTAATACAAACTTCCCCTTGTGTTTTTCCGGCTCCGGGCTTATGCCCGGGCTCTGCTCGGCATTAAGCTCCTTCGCCTCGTTTTCAACAAGGGGCTTTATGTATTCATAAATCTCGGCAAGGGTTGTCTTTCCACCCTTTAATGCCTCCAGGAAATAATATGTAAATATCCCATGCCCTTTTTCCGGCGAGGACGAGCTTATCTGTGTCCCCTGTGCGGAGGTGAGGACAGCCATATGGGAGGACAGCACCGCCGTCTCGGTCGTCATCACCAGAGGTCTCGACCCTTTCGCTAAAACAGACCTTCCGCCTGCGCCTGAAAAACAGGAATCCAAGACAACAACCACCTCCGCCGCCTGAAGTTTGCCTAAATTGTCATAAAGCCTCTTTAACGGGTACCCGGTAACTTCAAGATAATTCGGGTCTCCGTCATAGGGGACAATATAGGCACCTCCCGTCTTCGGCTCGGGCGCGCCGTGCCCGGAGTAATAGACAAACACCCTGCTGTCGGGCTTTGCCCTGTTTTTGAGCCACGCCTCGAGGGACTTGATTATTCCCGAAAGGGTCGCCCTTTCATCCGTAATGTATTGGATATTCCTTTCCTGAAGACCGAGCGCCTTAAGATAGTCCTTCATAAGCCCTGCATCGCTTTTTGAGTAATCCGATTTCGGAAGGCCCTGATAGTTTTCTATGCCGATTACGACTGCAAGGTCGTTCGGTCTCGGCTCGGACTTGAAATCCGGGACCGTGCGGATATCCACAGCCGCAGACTCTTTTACCGCGGGCCGGGGCGCATAAGGCGATGTAGCCGCCTCGCTGAGGATACCCTTTGCAAGCGCTATCAGATTCTCCTCAACGGTCATATACTCCGATAAGGCAAGGATGTCCTCCGCACAGAACTCTTTAAACGCACCCGGCAGGCGCATGTCCTCCAAACATCCGGCGCTGTTTTTTATAATTTCGGGGTCTATCTCCGAGGCCTTGAGGAGTTGGTTTTTGGCAAGGGCCTTATTGCCCTTTCTGTGGTATGCAAGAAACAGGTAATGGTGAGCAGTTGCATCCTTGGGGTTAATCCCCATTGCCTTAGTGAAGTCCTTTATCGCAAGGTCATACTGCCCCCCCCGGAGGTAAACAAGCCCGCGGCTATTGTATGCCTCTCCTACCTCGCCGGCAAGCTCTATGAACTTAGTGAAGTCCTTTACAGCGGGGTCGTATTGCTTTGTTATAAGGTAAATCATCCCCCGCATCATGTAAGCCTCTACAGACCCGGGGTTTAACTCTATCAGCTTAGTGAAGTCGGCTATTGCAAGGTCATACCGGTTTGTCTGAAAATAAACCGTCCCGCGGCCGTTGTAAGCCCCTGCATACCCGGGGTTTAGCTCTATCAGCTTAGTGAAGTCGGCTATTGCGAGGTCATATCGGTTTGTCTGAAAATAAACCGACCCCCTGCCGGAGTAAGCCACTGCATAACCGGGGTCAAGCCCTATCGCCTATGAAAACTCCTCTATTGCAAGGTCATACTCACCCTTGCCGTTATAAGCATCCCCGCGCTTAAAGTAAAGCGGGGCGAACTCGGGGACCGGCTTTATTGCCTTTGTATAGTCTTCGTAAGCGTCTAATAATTCCGGCTTAAACTCGATTGCAGTTGAATAATCCGCTATTGCGAGGTCATACCGGCCCTTCTTGAGGTAAGCCAACCCGCGGCCATAGCGAGCCTCTCCTGAATTGGGGGCCAGCTCTATCGCCTTAGTGAAGTCAACTATTGCAAGGTCATAGTCGCCCTTCCCG
>CAZPPU010000113.1:0-2340 GCA_964588515.1 uncultured Nitrospirota bacterium | reverse complement strand
TATTGCAAGGTCATACCGGTTTGTCTGAAAATAAACCGTCCCGCGGCCGGAGTAAGCGTCTGCATCCCCGGGGTCAAGCCCTATCGCTTTTGAAAAAAATTCAATGGCGAGGTCATAGACCCCTGCCTCGATATAATGCCGGCCCTGCGATATGTAAGCCCTTGCATAATACCATGCCCAGTCAGCCTCTGCATAACCGGGGTTAAGCTCCATCGCCGTTTCAAAATCCCCTGTGGCGAGGCCATACTCGCCTTTGCCGTTGTAAGCGCGACCGCGGCCGTCGTAAGCCTCCGCATACCCGGGGTTAAGCCCTATCGCCTTAGTGAAGTCCGCTATTGCAAGGTCATACTGTTCCTTCCAGTTGTAAGCCGCCCCCCTGCCGTCGTAAGCCTCGGCATACCCGTGTTTGAGCCCTATCGCCTTAGTGAAGTCCGCTATTGCAAGGTCATACTGTTGCTTCCAGTTGTAAGCCGTCCCGCGGCTATAGTAAGCCTCTGCATACCCGGGGTCAAGCTCTATCGTCTTAGTGAAGTCCTCTATGGCGAGGTCATAGTCGCCCTTCCCGTGATAAGCATTCCCGCGGTTATTGTAAGCCATTGCATAACCGGGGTTGAGCATTATTGCCCTCGAATAGTCCTCTATGGCGAGGTCGTACTCGCCCTTAAAATGGTAAGCCGCCCCGCGGTTATTGTAAGCTTCTACATAACCGGGGTTAAGCCCTATCGCCGCCGTGCAGTCCGCTATGGCGAGGTCGTGCTCGCCCTGCCCGTTATAAGCCGCCCCCCTGCCGGAGTAAGCCTCTGCATACCCGGGGTCAAGCTCTATTGCTTTTGAAAACTCCTCTATTGCGAGGTCATACTGGTTTGTCTGAAAATAAACCGACCCGCGCTCATAGTGATTGACCGCCTGCGGCTCTGCCGCCGGTACGCCCGCCGGGCCTAAAATCACCGGACCTAAAATCAAAAGAGCAAAAACGGCAAGGATTAAGGGAACTCTACCCCTCTTTGGCGAAAAGGGGCGAGGGGAGATTTTATAATATTTATGTGCCCTTACTTTTGCACTCATTAGTAATAATTATATCATAATACCCTATACCCTCGCCGGGCGGTTCGTGATATGATACGCCAAGGCGATGCTAAACGAGGAGACCCTCCGCAAGGAGATAAAAAGGCTCAGGGCCGTCATAAGCGGCCTGACCCCGGGCCTCGATGCCATGCTTAAACTCAGGGGCTTCAGGGTCTATAAAAAAGAGCCCCCCGAAGACCTCCTGATCCCCGAAGACCCCGCCGGCATAAACGGCTGGTATGAGACGCTCAAGAAGTACTCCTTCAGGCTCTTCTTAAGGGATGTGATAAAACATCAGGAGGGTTTTAGCCCGAAGGATGTAACAAGATACGCCACAGCCGAGGTAACCGCCAATTATATCGGTTATCTGCTCAAACTCGGACTAATAGAGTTACGGGCAAACAGATTAGAGATGCCGGAGGAAGGGGGGCGCGGGGGGGGCTACGAGCCCCTGCGAGTTCCGGCCCCACGCTATAGGCTTTCAAGGTCCATTAAGAGCTTCGGTCCCACGCTTGAGTGGTTCCTTGCGGAGATTTTCAGACGGGAGTTTTTAACCGAGGCCCTCTGGGGGGTGAAGTTCAAGAGACCCAAGGTCGGCGGCGACTACGACCTCATCGCAAAGATAAACGGCTCGCTCCTTTACATGGAAGTCAAGTCCTCCCCCCCCAAACAGATATACCAGAGTGAGATAGCCGCATTTATCGAGCGGGTCGGGGACCTCTCGCCGGCCGTCTCGATATTTTTTATGGACACGGAGCTCAGGATGAAGGACAAAATCGTGCCGATGTTCGAGGAGGCGCTTAAAGGCAGGCAGGCCGCGGTCAGGCTCGAAAAGGAGCTCTTCCGAATAGGCGACGGAATGTTTATAATAAATGCTAAGGAGAGCATCATGGGGAATATAGAGAAGGTCCTCGCATGGCACTTCAGAGGGAGGCTTTAAGATTTTCAGCAAGCCCCCCTTTCACTTAGCCCTCATCGCCCTCTTGGGGCTACTTGCCTATTCAAATACATTCGATGTGCCGTTTCAGTGGGATGAGGAACACTTTATAGTAGAAAACCCCATCGTTAAAGACCTTGGTTATTTTCTTCATCCGTCAAAGGCAAAGGGGTTCGAGCAGTACGGCGCTTTCAAAAATCGATACATCGGCTATCTCACATTCGCCCTGAATTATAAGCTTCACGGCTTAGATGTGCGGGGCTATCACATCGTCAACCTCGCAGTGCATATCCTGAACGCCATGCTTGTGTATTTCCTTGTCGTGCTTACTTTCAGGA
>CAZPPU010000112.1:1007-6284 GCA_964588515.1 uncultured Nitrospirota bacterium | reverse complement strand
CAATTTATCTTGGACAGCAGTGGGGGCGAATATATAAGTTGGGATTGCATCCGGCCGGTGAAGTATGTTTTTGAGTCCTATAGTGTCGTTTTCGAGCATCTTCCTTATGCTTATCAGCTCTACGGTCTCTTCCCCCAAGATGGGCGGCTCGACCGTCCACGCATACCAACCTATGAAAACGCTCAGGCCGACTGCAATCCATAAAGCGGGCTTCCAGATAGAGGCGTCCGTCTCCGGAGTTCCGTCAATCAGGCCGCGGGGAGGCACGGCCTCCTGCGACCGGCCACGGGCCGGAGCGACATTCTCACCGGCCTTCAGCAAAAACGCGGCCGCCCCCGCAAAGACCATCAAGAGGCCCGCGGCCCATGCGATATTCAACTGAAGGAGGGTTATCAGGATAGAGAGGGCCGTATCGAATATATAACCGACGGATACGGCCAGAACAAGACGCTCCGGCATATCGGCCCCGGGAAACCATCCGGCCCATCTGATAAGTAGCAGTCCCGGCAGAACCAGCACTATAACCGCAGAAAGCGCAAGCCTCGGCAGTGCCTGCCACGCCCCCGCCGAAGGCCAGAGCATAGTCGCCATGGCCGTTAGAAGGAGGACTAAAACCAAAATCCCCGTTTTGGGTTTCATAACTTATCGGGCGCAGAAACAGTCATCGCCGCTTTGCCGTCGAGGGGCTTATACCCTTCTTCGGTGAGGACATGAAGCTCGATATCATAGACGCCTTCTTCATAGGGGGCGATGAAATAAAGCTCCCCGGCCCATCTCCCGGCATCGAGTCTCTTAAGCCCGACGGTCTGTATTATTTCGTCATTAGGGTTCATGCATTTCCCGTTATAGAAGACCTTATAGAAGAGCCTTACCCGCCCGTCGAATGTCCTTTCTTTCGTCCCAAAGACGGCCGGAACCGGAAAGAAGTCCCTCGGAGTCCTCTTCTGCGGCATGGAAAGCCCGTGGAGCTTGAAATCCGAAGGCGCATAAGATGGGGCGTCATCGGTATAACGCACCCTGTAGACCTCCCTCACCTGCATGCGTTTCGGGTCTTCTTCCCTCAGAATAAGCTCAAGCCCCGGCTCCGCCTTGAGTCTTTCATATACATCCGGGCGCACGGCCTCGGGGTTCAGATATAGGAAGTCCGCGTTCAGCGTGCCCAAGAGTTTCACATCACCGGTATTCCAAAAGGCCCTTTCCCTGAAACCTATCGGTTCGAGATACGGCTTCCCCATCTGGAAGAGGTCTTCCTTTTCGACCCGGACCCCCATGCCGGTCGTATATGCCCCGGAAAAGACGGTCAGTGTGCCGAAGAGATTTGTCGTTTCGTATTCAAATTCCTTTGGGGGTTCTTTAGTGTAAACCATGGGCAGGATACTGTCCCCCTTGCCTGTCTGTGCTTTTAATTTCCGGGCCGTCCCGACATCTATCTCTTCGGTGATGGAGTTTTTATGCCCCCATGTCCACTGCCCCCCGTCGAAGAAAAAGAACTCCGGGTTTTTGACCGCCTCCTTGAAGACCTGCTTGGTCTTTCTATGGGACTCGTAAAAGGACGGATATAACAGCACGAAACACCCCACAAGGAGCACGGCCTTCGGGAGCCGTCCCCGGGAGAGCCGTTCATAGACCACTCCGATTGATATCCCAAAAAGCATGGCGGCCCCCATCCCGGTTACGAAAAGAAGCCTCAGGGATTCCACATTAAACCTGCCGAAATCAACCGTCGCAGGCACAAGGAGGGCTATGACGGACACAATGCCCCATAAGATGCCGTAGTAGTTCCTCGAAAGCGCCATAATCAGAACCGTAACAGGGAAGAAGAACATGAAAAAGCCGGTCTCTTTGACCATCCGGGCGCTGAAAATGGAAAATTTGTCCCCGCTGTGCGCTGTAAGGAGAAGGTCTTCCTTGGGGAATTTCACCGATATCTCCTGTGTGACGCCTATCATGTCTTCCTGCCTTGCAGTCCCGCCGCCTTCTGTAAAGAGATAGCGTTTTGCGGTATTCGTCAGGGTCCCGCCCTGTATGAAAGCGGGAATCAGCGAGGCAAGGACTATGAAGCCCGACACGGCCACATGCCTCCACCTAAAGCGCAGGGGGCCGTGCCCCCTAAAGCGCCTTCTTATCGCCGAAAGAGCCGTAGGGAAAATCAGAAAGGCCGCAAGCAGGATTCCATAGTGGGTTTCATACACGAGGGCATAAGCCCCCATGCTCAGGGCCGCTACGACCTTGGAGGCCGTGTCCCTTTTTGTGAGGGCATGGAAGTAAAGATAGATGTTCAGGAAAAACAGGAGATAGACGAAGGAGTTATTGTTCTGGAAGGTCTCAAGGAGTCCTTTACGCACGCTGTTGTTCGTCCCCATGAAGACGAACATTATGCCGAAAAGCGCATATGCAGGGTTTTTAAGATACCTTTTAGCCGTAAGGTAACCGAGCAGAACCGCAAACGATTGGTTAAGCGCAACCATCACGAACTGCACTTCGAGGAACCTTTCGCCGAAAAGCACGCTCAGAGAGGAAACTATGAGGTTTTTCCCGTAGTGGCCGGCATAAGGCATGTCCGGGAAAAACGGGTTCATCGGGGGATAGTTGTCTTTAAGGAAAAGAGCCATCAAAGGGCCGTGTACGCTGTAATCGTCGTCCATGCACCACATCTGCCAGAGGAGGGGATAAAAAAAGGCGAGCGACGAAAGGGCTATGAGGATAACGGCCTCCGCCCGCCCGAGCCTCTCCCTGTAAACACCTGCGGGTTTTTTGAGCGCAAATATCGTAAGGCAAAGCAGGGTCGAAACAATCAGGGTCAGATAAAGAGATGTCCTGATGGGGTAGAAGTGAACCGGGATATTTATAAGAATGAGATAGAACGAAAGCCCAAGCGCATAGGAGACCGAAAGCCTCATCAAAAGCCCTTTTTCTCCGAGGAGGCGGGCCGATATCATATAGCCCAAAAGAAACGGTATCAGGGCAAGGATAAACATCCTATCTCCTTTTCCTCCAAATCGCAATGGCCGTGAAGAAGACTATGGCGAAATATCCTAAGGCCAAAGACCTTACCGCATACCTTCTTGCCCGCACACCGGGCGAGGCCCTCTGTACATTTACTTTGAGCAGGCGTCTCTTAAGTTCAAGCGTGTCGCCATTTTTCACAGTGAGATAAATGTTCGGGTATATCTCCCCCTTGAGTTTCCCGACCGGCATCCTGAGTGTCCTTTCTACGGATTCATGAGGCCCGAGGCGTTTGGCGCCGGTCAGGGGAGAAAATACCCCGGTCATGGCAATAGTCCATCCTGGCTTATCCGCAATATGCCAGCCGACGGCCACGCATCCGTCGGAGCTATCTGGGTCTATACATTCCTTCAGGGGAGTATCGCCGTTATTCGTTATCCGGATTAGTACATGGATGTCCTCATATCTTTCGATTCTTTCGGGAAAGCCCAAGACCTCCATCTCTATGTCCGAGGCATCCGCCCCCGGAATAGGAAGGAATAGACAAAAACAGACTGCGAAACAAAGAAATGCGGTCTTCATAGAAACCTTAAAAGTATATAATATTTAGGCCCGGGTTCGCTATTGCCCGCCGGAGGGTTTAAGCCTGTAGATTGTCCCTTTGCCTTTAAAGGGCCTCCTTCCGAGCACGACCCACTTAAACCAGAGCCTGAGTATATCGGACACGGACGCCTTTATCGCCTTAAGCCGCGTCCCCTTTGCCACGCCTTCTTTGCGCGGTATGAAATCAATGGGGACTTCCTTTATGGTCATCCCTGCCCAGTAGGATTTTATCAGGCCCTCCGGGTTTGCAAAACTGCTTTTCGCCTCGTATGTTATGGACTGTATCCATTTGGTCGGATAAAAAGTCACATTCTGGAAATCGGAAAGCGGAAACCTGAAAAGTGCCCTGATAAGGAGATAATTGATTATGGATACGATGCCTTTCCTTGCCGTATCGGAGCGTTTCATGAGATGCTTTCTGTCGAGGAGCCTTATCAGGGTCAAAACGGGGTCGAGGATTTTTATTTTAGCCTCAACGGGTCTCCATCTTACGCCTTGCACGATGTCGTATGTCTTTAAATGCTCAAGATGCTCTCTCAGGCTTGAGATGTCATATGCCCAGTCTATGGTCTGCCAGAAGAGGAACTCCTTCGAGGCCCTCTGAATCGCCCTCCGGCTTGAGATGCCGACATTGAGGTTCTTTTCGTTCTGGAAGAGCCTGAGCCTCGGGTTGTCTTTCTGAAACGCACAGGCTATCTCATATGTCCTGTCCGTGGAGCCGTCGTCTATAAGCACAATCTCGTAGTCTTCGACCGCGGCGTCCATGAGTTCCGTTGCCCGCCTCAGGTATTGGAGGATAGAGGCCTCCTCGTTATAGGCCCAGCAGAGGAGTGAGACGCCTTTATCGAATTTCTTGGCGAATTCGGGTTCCGCCGGGTGCTCTGTCAGTGCAGTTCCCTCTTGCCGCTCTTTGTGATTATGGGCACGGCCCTCATCCAGAGCTGTTTCTCCCACCAACTCCGGTTTTCCTTGTACCAGCAGATAGTCCTTTCGAGGCCTTTCTCCCAAGAGACCTCGGGTCGCCAGCCGAACGCCCTGTTTATCTTGGAGGCGTCCCCGGTGTGCCTGAAGACCTGTCCCGGCCTCTCGCCCACATATGTTACCGCGGATTCGTCTTTCCCCATGAGCTTGACGACATCTTTTGCGATAGATAATATCGAGCGGTGCACGCCCGTGGCCACATTGAAGACCTCCCCTTGCACTTTTTCGATGTCCGCATGCATTACCGTATCTATGGCCCTGCAGACATCCTCGACGAAGACATAATCCCTCGATGCGCTTCCGTCTCCGTGCACCCTGAGGGGCTCGCCCAGGATACAGCTTGTGACGAACCTCGGTATGACTTTTTCGAGGTGCTGGTAGGGGCCGAAGTTATTAAACGGCCTGATTATTACGGCAGGGAGTCCGTAAGTCTCCCAGTAGGAGTATACGAGCCTGTCTGCGCCGGTCTTTGCGGAGGCGTAGGGGCTCGTGGGCATGAGGGGATGAAGCTCGTCCATCTTATCCGCCCTTGCCGTCCCGTAGACCTCGGATGTGGATATATGGATGAACCTCTGCACCTTGTCTTTGTATTTCAATATTGCGTTTGCCACGGTCTGCGTGCCCAAGACATCGGTTTCAAAAAACAGGAAATTGTCGTAAATCGAGCGCGTCACATGGGTCTCGGCCGCAAAGTGGACGACTATATCGGCCTGTGAGACAACGGTGTCCACGAGCTCGCCGTTACGG
>CAZPPU010000112.1:0-997 GCA_964588515.1 uncultured Nitrospirota bacterium | reverse complement strand
AGGCAAGCCGCTCGCTGATATGTTCGTTGATGTTCACGGGGAGGTTCTCTATGCTCCCGGCATATGTGAGGGCGTCGAGTATGATTATCCTGTAGTCCGGATATTTGTTATAGAGGTGCCTGACGAAGTTGCTCCCTATGAAGCCTGCGCCCCCCGTGACGACTATGGTCTTTTTCATCTTAAAATGGCCTCCTTGACCGATTTTTCGTTGGTTAGAATGGAAAGGCTCTCAACGCCGTGATTAAAAAGCAGGTCTATCGCCGAAAGATAGGGGATGAAATCCCCGTAGAGCTGGTTGTAAACCGGGTGCTTGTAGTCCTGATATTCGACCCTGATGCCCCCTGCCTCGAAGGCGGATTCCTCTATGTAGTTTTTGCCTGCCGCCCCCTCGTAGAAGGAGTCCGAGCCGAGGCGCCTGCAAATGGCGACGAGTCTGTCTATTTTCCCGCCCTCTATGCCGAGGGTGGAAGACCTCAGTATTTTCTTCCCGCCGAGCCCCATGCACCCGCAGAGCTTGAGGATAAAGTGCATGTCGAGGTCTGCGAGATATTCCCAGTCCGTAGAATACGCCTCCTCGAAAACTCCGATGTAGTCCTTGAAGAAAGGCGCCTTGGAATAATTCTGCCTTATCGAGGCAAGGTGCTTCTTCCGCCAGTTCGTTTTGTTGTCTATCCTGACCTCGGATATCAACGGTTGCTGGTCGAACCTGACGACGACCGGGACGGTGAGCCACTGCGCGCCGTTTGCGGTCTTAATCCTGTTACGGTTCCTCCAGCCGTCCTTGTCGTAACGGACATCGTCGTAGAGGACAAAGACATCGCACCTTGCCACCTGCTCGAAAAACCCAAGCCACGGCAGATATCCCGGCTGTAGAATCCCCACCCTCATTGGGGCTTCGAGCCCCCGCGATATTGGGGCTGCGAGCCCCCGCGATATTTCTTTTCGTCCGTATCGGCTATACAGCCTTCCATATCCTGAATGTCCAGCGTGCCGAACC
>CAZPPU010000111.1:0-6294 GCA_964588515.1 uncultured Nitrospirota bacterium | reverse complement strand
GTCTTGTCGATCTCAACGCGGATCTGCTCGATGCGCCCGTGGATTTCGGCTTCACCGTGAGGGCGAGGTCTTTTATCTTCTCCTTGAGGAGTTCGAGGTTATGGCCCGTCTTAGAGGAAACAGGCACGATGTCTGCGCCTTCGAGGAATGTGCCTTTTATAAAGCTCCGAACATCTTCCTCTACGAGCTTGAGCCAGTCGGGGTCAACCAAATCCTGCTTCGTAAGGGCGATAATCCCGGCCTTTGTCTTGAGGATGTCGCATATCGCAAGGTGTTCCCTCGTCTGCGGCATGACCCCCTCGTCTCCTGCCACGACTAAAAGGACAATATCTATGCCGCCTGCGCCTGCAAGCATGTTCCTTACGAGCCTCTCGTGCCCGGGCACATCCACTATGCCGACAGTGAGACCCGCATCCGGGTATTCGAGGTCCGCAAAGCCAAGGTCTATGGTTATGCCCCGCTCTTTTTCCTCCTTGAGCCTGTCGGGGTCTATCCCCGTGAGGGCCTTCACGAGCGCGCTCTTTCCGTGGTCTATGTGCCCTGCCGTGCCCAAAATCACATGACGCATGATTAATTATAACCCACCTGCCCTTACAGTTCCGCAGGCCGCTGAAATATTCCCTCCGGAAAATGTTATATTTCCGTATGAGCGTTTTCCGCGTCAGCCCGCAGAAAGAATCGGCCCTTCAAGAAAAGATGACCTCCCTCGGCATCCGCAAGGAGGACATCGAGGAGTCCTTCGTCCGCTCAAGAGGCAAGGGCGGGCAGAAGGTCAACAAGACATCTACCTGCGTTTATCTTAAACACATCCCCACCGGGCTGGAAGTCAAATGCAGCAAGGAACGCAGCCAGTCCCTCAACAGATACCACGCAAGGGTGATACTGGCGGGCAGGATAGAGCGCTTGATAAAAGGCAGGGAAAGCGAAGAGATAAAGAAGATAGAGAAAATCCGCCGCCAGAAGAGAAAACGCTCCAAGAGGGCAAAAGAAAAGATGCTCGAAGAAAAAAAGCTCGTTTCCGCCAAAAAAACGCTCCGGAAGCCCGTGTTGAATAGCGACTTATAAAATCCCTCCTACCCTCCCTTTGCCAAAGGGAGGAAATTAGAGATGTGTGCCCCCTTTTCTAAAGGGGGGAATAAGGGGAAATAGTTAAACACACAAATCCGACACAGGCCCGGCGCCGGGCGCGATTCATTGATTTTTCAAGGTTTTTCCGCTATCATCAAGGTTATGGATGTAAGGAAGACCATCGAGGACTCGGACCATTATCTGATGAACACATACAACCGCTACCCGGTCGTTTTACGGAAAGGCCGGGGGATGAAGGTGTGGTCCTCAGACGGGAAGGAGTACCTCGACTTCGTAGGCGGAATCGCAACGAATGCCCTCGGGCACTGCCATCCGAAGGTCGTCGTTGCGGTTCAGAAGCAGGCGCAGAGGCTCCTTCATGTATCGAATTTCTATCACATCGAGCCCCAGATAGAGCTGGCAAGACTGCTCGTTGAGCGCTCCTTTGCGGACAAAGTCTTCTTCTGCAACTCCGGGGCCGAGGCCAACGAGGCCGCTATAAAGTTAGCAAGGAAATACGCAAAAGATGTCCTTGGACGGACGGACAAATTCGGCATTATAACGGCCATTAACTCCTTTCACGGAAGGACCATGGCAACGCTAACGGCCACGGGGAACGAGAAGTTCCAGAAGGGGTTTGAGCCCCTCGTGCCGGGCTTTAGTTATGTACCTTTTAACGATATCCATGCGCTCCAAAAGGCGGTGACCGAGCGGACTTGCGCGGTCCTGCTTGAGCCCATACAGGGCGAAGGCGGGGTTCGGGTTCCGGAGCGGGATTACCTCCTGCGGGTGCGGGAGCTGTGCACGGAAAGGGGCGCACTCCTCATGCTCGATGAGGTCCAGACCGGCATGGGAAGGACCGGAAAGCTCTTCGCATACGAGCACTCGGGCATAACCCCGGACATAATGACCCTCGCAAAGGGGCTTGGCGGAGGCGTCTCCATAGGCGCAATGCTTGCCACGGCAGAGGTCGCACAGGCATTCAAGCCCGGGGACCACGGCTCCACCTTCGGGGGCAATCCCCTTGCTTGCGCAGGGGCCCTGGCAACGCTCAAGGAAATCATCGAGGACGGCTTTATCCTTGAGCAGTGCGTCCGCATGGGCGGGTATCTTAAAGAACGGCTCCATGAAATAAAAAGGGATTTCCCGAATGTCATAGTAGATATAAGAGGAGAGGGTCTCCTTTTGGGCATGGAGATAACAGGGGAGTGCGGCCCGGTCGTGAAGGCTTGCATGGAAAAGGGCGTGCTACTTAATTGCACCGCGGGGAATGTCCTCAGGTTCATGCCCCCGCTCATAGTGCAGAAAAAGGACATAGACCAGATGGCCTCGGCGCTCGAAGAGGTCCTGGACAGGCTCTCATAATGGCAAAAAGGGATTTCCTTACGATATGGGATTTGACCCCGGATGAGCTGAACGCCATCATAAAGCGCGCGGTCGAGCTTAAGACGGGCAAAGACAAGAGCAAATGCCCGATTATCGGAAAAGCCGTAGGCCTGTTTTTCGAGAAGCCCTCCACACGGACGAGGGTCTCATTTGAAGTCGGCATCTACCAGCTCGGCGCCCATCCGGTATATCTCAATGCGCATGAGCTTCAGTTGGGAAGGGGAGAGAGCATCGCAGACACCGCAAAGACGCTCGGAAGATACCTCGATGCGCTCGCAATAAGGACATACGAACACGAGAGGCTTAAGGAATTCGCAAGGCACTCCTCCATACCGGTGATAAACGCCCTGACGGACCTCCATCATCCGTGTCAGGCCCTTGCCGACCTGATGACCATCTATGAAAACAAAGGCAGGCTCAAAGGCATAAAGGTGGCATACATCGGGGACGGAAACAATGTCGCCAACTCCCTGATAGAGGCCGCATCCCGGATGGAAATAAACCTCACCCTTGCTTGCCCGGAAGGGCTTGAGCCCGATGCCGGCATCCTCGAAAGGGCAAGACAGGAGGCAAAAAGCGAAATCGTCATACTCAGGGAGCCGAAGGAGGCCGCAGGCATGGCCGATGCGGTTTATACGGATGTGTGGGTGAGCATGGGCGAGGAGGCAAAGGCCGGGGACAAGCTGAAAAAACTCAAAGTCTATCAGGTAAACGGCCCGCTCCTTTCGTGCGCAAAGAAGGATGTCATCGTCATGCACTGCCTGCCCGCGCACCGGGGGCAGGAGATTACGGACTCGGTGATGGACGGTCCGCAGAGCGTCGTCTTCGCTCAGGCGGAAAACCGGCTCCATGCCCAGAAGGCCCTGCTTGAGTTCCTCCTTTAGATGAGAAACCTCCTCTCGATAATCCCACTCGGCGGTGTCGAGGAAATCGGCCTCAACATGACCGCCTTTGATTGCGCCGGCGATATCGTCATAGTTGACGCCGGCCTAATGTTCCCGGAAGAAGACATGCTGGGCGTGGACTTCGTCATACCGGATTTCTCCTACATCGCAAAGAACAAAGAAAGGGTAAGGGGGATACTGCTTACGCACGGGCACGAAGACCACACGGGCGCCCTCCCCTTCCTGCTTAAAGAGATAGACGCCCCGGTCTACGGCACCGCCCTCACCCTCGGCCTCGTAAGCGAAAAACTCAAGGAGCACCGTATAGACGCAAGACTCATTCCGGTAAGGCCGAGGGACAGGGTGAAATTGGGCGCATTCACGGTGGAATTCATAAGGGTCACGCACTCTATAGTAGACGGAGTCGCCCTCGGGATAGAGACCCCGCTTGGGAGGGTCGTCCACACCGGGGACTTCAAGATAGACCCCACGCCCGTGGACGGGGAGCTCCTTGACTTCCACAAGTTCTCGGAATACGGGGAGACGGGGACGCTCCTTTTGATGTCCGATTCGACGAACGCCGAAAAGGGCGGCTTCACATTCTCGGAAAAGGAAGTGCGGAGGGCCTTCGAGGACATATTCGCCGCCGCGCCCGGAAGGATAATCATCTCCACATTCGCATCCAACATACACAGGATTCAGCAAGCCATAGATGTGGCCGTGATGTTCGGGCGGAAGGTCATCCTCTACGGCAAAAGCATCGTTTCAAACGCCCGCATAGCGCTTGAGCTTGGATATCTCAAATTGCCCTTAGAGACATGGCTTAAGCTCGAGGACCTAAGGAGACTGCCGGATAAAGAGGCGGTGATAATAACCACGGGCTCTCAGGGAGAGCCGATGAGCGTGCTTTCGAGAATCGCAACCGGCGAGCACAGGCACATAAAGGTGAAAGAGGGCGATACCGTAATACTCTCCGCAAAGATGATACCCGGAAACGAGCGTAGCATCGGAAGGATAATAAACCACCTCTTCAAGCGCGGGGCCAATGTCATATACGAGAAGGTCTCGGAGATCCATGTCTCGGGTCATGCCTCCAAGGAAGAGCTGAAGCTCATGCTGAACCTCGTAAAGCCCAAATACTTCATGCCCATACACGGCGAGTACAGGCACCTCCGTTACCATGCGATGCTCGCGGAAAAGCAGGGAATCCCCAAGGGAAATATCTTCATACTCGAAGACGGAGATGTCCTTGAGATATCGGACGGGGAGGCCCGGAGGAACGGCAGTGTTGACTCCGGCCGGGTATCCATAGACGGAAAAGGCATAGGCGATGTCGGGGAGATAGTCCTCCGCGACAGGATGAGGCTTGCGCACGACGGCATCGTGCTTGTGCTCCTTACGGTGGAGAAGCTCACGGGCGACATAGTCTCCGGCCCGGACATAATATCGAGGGGTTTCGTGTTCGAAGACGCATCTCAGGAGCTCATAGGCGAGGTCAGGGAGTTCCTCTCCGGCTCGGTCGGGAAATTGGACAGGGAGATAATATCGGACACTTCCCTCCTTAAGGCGAAGATACGGAGCCTGCTTAAGAAATACATCAGGGACAAGATGGAGAGGTACCCGATGATACTGCCCATCATATTCGAAGTATAAAAACTAACGACTTGACAGTCTTCCGAAATTTGATACCCCTCCTCCATATAAACCTTCGGCTGTAAAGCCGAAAGCCGTGGCTATTTTTAGAGGAACCCATTATTGATAAGATCGGCAAACTGCTCTGGCGTTGGCAAGACATCCGGACATTTCAAAGCCACTTCTCTTCGCTTCTCTGGCGTCAATCTGCGAAGGATGCCAAGCGTATTTTGTAAATCGGCTTCCGATATCGGACAGGATTTATCAAATGGGATGGCGTCCACAAACCAATCAAAATCCTTCTCTTGGGTTTTAACGGCCTTAGCAATTTGTGAAGCTGTGCCTCGATATGTAGCTTCAGAAATGGTATGAGAATGAGTTTCTGATTCGCATATTGCACGAAGTCGTCTATCGACCTCCGCTTTCTCCTCTCGTAACTGCCGAATTCTCTGTTCCAATTCCTTCTTTTCGCCATGCGATAGTATCTCATTCCATTCTTCATTCTTGCGAAGAATTCCACCCACGCTCGTTTCAAGCGACCGTTTTTCCTCTAAACCACTGCCAAGCAGATTGATGCAAAGAGGGCGAACTTCGTCGGGTATTAGACACTCGAGTACCTGAAGTGCGCGCGGGGTTTTGGCTGTAATAAGTATGCGCTGGCCTGTCGCAAGGAAATGACAGATTAGATTGGCGATAGTATGGGATTTTCCCGTGCCAGGCGGCCCTTGAACAAGGACACCGCTGGCACCGAGGATTTTGTCCACGATACGGCGCTGCTCTTCATTAGATGGTTTTGGAAAGAATATTTCCTCCTCAAGTCCTCCAGTCGAATCGTTTATGCCCGTGTCCGCTTCATTACTCCGTGTTACTTCTGCCAAATCGCCGAATTCAGGTGGTAGAAGTCCCCCTTGTTCGATTCTTTCTTTAATCCGTTTTAGTGTTTCAGTAAGACCCTTAGCGGAACGTTTTCTGAGGATAATTGCAGGGGCATATTCAACGATAGGCTTTGCGGTCGACTGAACATCTTTTGCTTCAAGGGCGCTGTTATACTCTCCATGCGGGTTAATAGAGTGCACGAGGGCTTTTAGTACCCCCTCAATGCAACCCTTTTCCCATGGATCATCTCCCGCATCGGTCAACGTGGACTTCGCGGCTTCTTCGGCTCTCGCCGGTTGCTCCTCGATGTCCAGCATATCAAGTTCGCACCGGACATTTGCCCCATCTGGATTAGGCCGAACGGTAAACTTCCCCAAACGCGCCTCGAATTCAAACAAGGCATTTGCTACAATCATGTGACGACGGACACGATAGCCGGTCGGTGTTT
>CAZPPU010000110.1:3300-6325 GCA_964588515.1 uncultured Nitrospirota bacterium | reverse complement strand
CCCCTTAGCTCAGTAGGATAGAGCACAGGTTTCCTAAACCTGGTGTCGCAGGTTCGATTCCTGCAGGGGGTATTCCCTTTTGCTTGACGCCGATGATGATGCGCCACCTAAGAAATACAGTCCGCAATCTCGGGGGCTTTTACCGGCTTTTCATCGGCTCGATGGCAGGCATCGGCGCCCTCGGGGTCGCCCCAGTCCGGGCCGTCTTTTTCAGGCAGGTCTATTTCACGGGCATAGAGGCCCTCGGCCTGCTTGCCGTCATAGGCGCCCTCATCGGGATAGTCGTCATCACGCAGGTCAAGAACTTAGTGGGCCTCAATGCCGTGCTCACAGGTAAAATCCTCCTTTGGACGGTCGTAAGGGAGCTCGGGCCGCTTCTTGCCGCAATCATAATCACCGCAAGGAGCTCGACCGCAACCGCATCGGAATTAGGCTCGATGAAGGTTTCAAGGGAGATGGAAAGCCTCATGCTCATGGGCATAGACCCCCTACGGTACCTCATTATGCCGAGGGTAGTCGGCATCACGCTTTCGGTCTTCATACTGACCTTTTATTTTCAGGGGATTGCCATAGCAGGCGGGCTTGCAGTCTCCTCCGTGCTTATGGACATCCCGTTTTTCGAGCACCTGCGGGGGATATTCTCCGCCTTAGGGTTCCTCGACCTGGCGGTTTCCCTGCTTAAGAGCGCGGCCTTCGGGCTTGTAATCTCCGTAGTCTCGTGCTACCACGGCCTCGGCGTCAGGGCCTCGATAACGGAAATCCCGCAGGCGACCACGGTTGCGGTCATGCAGAGCCTGTTCCTCGTTTTCATATTGGACGGCATTATAACGACGGTGTTGTTTATATGATAAGGTTCGAGGATGTAGGAAACGAGTGTTTTGCCTCCATGTCCTTTGAGATAGGCAAGGGCTCTGTTTCAAAGATAATCCTCAGCTCGGACTACGACAGGGCGGTCCTGCTTGAGACCGCACTCGGCCTGAGGAGGCCCAAGGAGGGCAGGGTCTTCCTCTTGGGAGAGGACATATATTCACTTCCAGCCGGCGAATCGTTTAAGCTATTCAGGAGGATAGGGGTAGTCAGAAGGGACGGAGGGCTCGTAAGCAACCTGAAGGTCTGGGAGAACATTGCGCTTCCGCTCTGGTATCACGAGGGCAGAGGGCCTTCGGATATCGAGGCCCGCGTAATCGGGCTCTTCGGGCGCATGGGGATGGACGCCGGTTATCTTAAGGGCTATATGAGTAGACTGCCCGGGCCATTGCCCTTGCATGAGAAGGCCCTAATCGGCCTTGGGAGGGCCATGCTCATGGAGCCGGAGCTAATGGTCTACGAATCGCTCCTTGAGGGGCTTGCACCGGATAAGGCCGGAAGACTGCTCGGCCTCCTGCAGGAATTCCACTCCGAAAAACCGGGCAGGACATCGGTCTATCTAAGCTCGGACGAGAAGTCCCTCGAGGGGATAAAGGCCGATGTCGTCCTAAGACAGAAAGGCAGGGGCTGTTCGCTATGAGGCTGATGAGAGAGACCGACGAGAGGTTCGTAAACATCGAGAAAAAGACCGGCCTCTTCGTCCTCCTTGCAATCGCCGGGCTTGTGCTCGTCTTTGTCTTTATCGGGCTTGGCCGGGACGCATTTACGCGCAAGGCGTCCGTTTTCTTCGTCGCAGACAGCGGCAAGGACATGGCCGAGGGAATGCCGGTTAAGCTGAGCGGGTTCCGGATAGGGAAGCTAAAGAGACTCTCTCTCGACGATGTCGCAAAGGTGAGCGTGGAGCTTTCCATAAACGGCAATTACATGAAATGGCTCAGGCTGGACTCAAGGGCAAGACTCACAAAAGAAGGCCTGATAGGAGAAAGCGTCATAGAGCTCACGGCAGGCTCGCCCTCCGCCTCCGGAATCGGCGAAGGCGGCACAATCGCATTTGAGCGGGAAAAAGGCATAAACGAGATGGTCGGGGAGCTAAAGACAGGGGTGGACTCCGCACTCACGGACATAAGGCGCAGAACCGGTTATATCGCAGACCCGGAAGGCGATATCAGAAAGACCTTCAGGAACTTAGACAAGCTCTCGGAGGAGCTCCACCGGACGAGGAAACACCTCGACGCCCTGCTCCTCGATACGGACAGAAACATCTCGAACACCCTCGGCAAGGTCGATGGCTTCGTGAATTCTGCAGACCGGACCGTAGCGGACGCCCATAGCGCAGTGAAGAAATTGGACGAGGAGCTTCCAGCCCTCCTTGAGAAGGCGGATAAGAGCCTCGAAAACATAAAGTCCGCATCCGGGGACCTGAAAACTCTGACCTCCGGGGCAGGCCCTGAAATCTCATCGCTCGTTGATAAAGGGGGAGAGCTTGCCGAAGGCGCAAAAGAGGTCGTGGATTCCGCCAAGCAGGTATGGCCCATACGGAGCCACATAAAGGAAGGGCCGGAGAAAGAGACCGTCTTGGGGGTAGACAGCTATGAATAGGCTATCGGGATTGGCGGCTGTGCTTTTAGCCTTTACGGCTGTTTACGCATCCGACCCGAGGGCCGTAGATTTCAACAAAAAAGGCGGGGTCGCATTCAAAAGAGGGGATTACAAGGCCGCCCTTACATATTATGGCTCGGCCCTGAGGGTCAACCGCTCGGTAGAGGACTTCGAGGGCATTGCAACCGACCTTTTCAACCTTGCAGTCGTATACCGGAAGTTGGGCGAAAGGGAAAATGCCATTAAGTCCATAGACGAGGCGTTGGGCATGCCGAAGGCCCATGGGGAGATGTCCGGCATTCGTTTGGAGGCCGCATATTTAAAGGCGATGGTTTATCTCGACTCCGGGGATTACGGCCCATCTGAAGAATGGGCGGAAAAGGCGCTTTCAATTTGTAAGGGCGATTGCCCTGCGGAAGGCAGGGTCTTTAACCTCAAGGCGAGGCTGGCCCTGAAAAAAGGGGATTCCGAAACAGCCCTTACATTCGGGCTTAAGGGGCTTGAAGCAAACAAAAAACAGGGAGACCCCATCGAAGAGGCCAACTCCCTCAGAATCATA
>CAZPPU010000110.1:0-3290 GCA_964588515.1 uncultured Nitrospirota bacterium | reverse complement strand
TGAAACATTACGAGCTCGCCCTTGCCGCAGATAAGGCCCTCGGCCTGAGCGGAAAGATAGCGCTCGACCTCACCGGCCTCGGCAATGCCTACGAGAGGCAGGGCATGCCGGATAAAGCGGCAGAATACCATAAAAGGGCCCGCTCGGTCAGCGACGCGGCATTGCCATGAAAGGCCCGGAAATGTTAAACTTTCCGATGCCGAAGAAAAACCTTCCTCTTGGGCTTACATTCGACGATGTCCTTCTTGTGCCGGCTCGGAGCGATGTCATGCCGAGGGAAGTGGATATCTCGACAAGCCTCACCCGGCGCATCAGAGTAAACATCCCGCTTGTAAGCTCCGCAATGGACACCGTGACGGAGGCCGAGATGGCCATCGCCGTCGCAAGGGAAGGCGGCATTGGGTTCGTCCATAGGGCGATGTCCCCGGAGCGGCAGGCCGGAGAGGTGGAAAAGGTCAAGAAGTCCGAAAGCGGGATGATTATAGACCCCTTCACCGTCCCGCCCGAGGCGCCCATCTACGATGCCCTCGCCCTGATGCGGAGATACAAGATATCGGGCGTGCCCGTCACGGTGGAAGGCAGGCTCGTCGGGATCCTCACGAACAGGGACCTCAGGTTCGAGACGAATTTCAAAAAGCGGGTCTCGGAAGTTATGACCAAAGACCGGCTCGTCACCGCACCCGTGGGCACGGACATCGACAAGGCAAAAGGACTCCTCCATAAATACAAGATAGAGAAGCTCCCCATCGTGGACAAAGACTTCAACCTGAAGGGCCTCATCACCATAAAAGATATCGAAAAGAGGGCGAAATACCCCAACTCCTGCAAAGACAAGATGGGCAGGCTCAGGGTGGGCGCGGCCGTGGGCGTAGGCGAAGAGGCAATAAGGAGGGCCGTGCTCCTCGTGAAGGCCGGGGTCGATGTGCTCGTCGTGGATACCGCACACGGCCATACAAAAGGGGTTATCTCAACCATCAAGAGGCTGAAGAAGGACTTCCCTGTTGATGTCGTCGCAGGCAATGTGGCCACCCCGAAGGCCGCCGACGACCTCATCAGAGCGGGCGCAGACGCCATAAAAGTCGGCATAGGCCCGGGGAGCATTTGCACAACGAGGATAATCGCAGGCGCAGGCGTCCCTCAGATTACGGCCATAATGCAATGCTCCACCGTTGCAAGGAAGGCCGCCGTCCCTCTCATAGCGGACGGCGGGGTCAAGTATTCGGGCGATATCATAAAGGCCCTTGCCGCAGGCGCAAGCAGTGTGATGGTGGGCTCGCTTTTTGCCGGCACGGACGAATCCCCCGGAGAGATAGTCCTCTATCAGGGAAGAAGCTACAAGGTCTATAGGGGGATGGGCTCGTTGGGCGCAATGCAGCAGGGCACGGCAGACAGGTACCAGCAGGCAGGCATAGAGGCGGGCAAGCTCGTCCCGGAGGGCGTGGAAGGCCGGGTGCCGTATAAAGGGCCTCTTTCGTATACCGCCGCTCAACTTATCGGCGGTCTCCGCTCGGGCATGGGCTACTGCGGGGCAAAAGACCTAAGCACACTAAGAAGGACCGCGCGGTTCATAAGAATCACAAACGCAGGGCTCAGGGAAAGCCATGTCCACGATGTCATAATAACAAAAGAGGCCCCCAACTACCGCACCGAATGGTAGGGGCAAAAGAGTCGGCATCGGGGCGCTGTTATAGTTCTACGGCCCCTTCTTTCATTTCTCTGTAGAGGTCTTTTAGTTTCTCCAGATGATAGAGCTCGTCGCCCGCAAACCGCTCAAGGAGCTTTTTAATCTCACCGTCCGTGGTCTTTTGAGCGAGGTCCCTGTAGAAACCGTGGGCTTCGTACTCCTTTTCGATGGCTATTTTGAAGGCATCGAAAAGCTCATCCTTCGTCATGCATCACCTCCTTGTAACCGGTTAAATTATCGCACAAAAGGGGCGGCGGTTCAATAAGCAAAAAAAAGGGCCGCCCTTGGGCGGCCCTTTTTTTAGAAACGAACAGACTATTTAAGGAGCGGCACTATGAGGAGCGCAACTATGTTTATGACCTTTATCATCGGGTTGATGGCCGGCCCCGCCGTGTCCTTGTAGGGGTCGCCGACCGTATCGCCGGTGACGGAGGCCTTGTGCGCCTCGCTCTTTTTCTTGTGGACGACGCCTTTATCGTCGGTAACGCCGTCTTCAAAGGATTTCTTGGCGTTATCCCATGCGCCGCCGCCGCTCGTCATGGCGATGGCCTGGAAAAGCCCGGTGAGGATGGAGCCTATCAGCACTCCGCCGAGGGCCTTGGCGCCCGCTCCGGGAGCCATGGCGTTAAAGCCGAAAGCAACGGCAACCGGAACGACCACAGGCAGAAGCGCAGGCAACATCATCTCCTTGATTGCGGACTTGGTAACGATGTCAACGCACTTGCCGTACTGCGGTTTCGCCTTGTATTCCATAATACCCGGGATATCGCGGAACTGCCTGCGGACCTCGTCCACGACCCCGCCCGCGGCCTTGCCGACTGCGAGCATCAGCCTGCCGCCATAGTAGTAAGGGATCGCTCCGCCGATAAAGAGACCGGCGATGACATAAGGGTCCGACAGCTCGAATGACACGCCGCCGAACTTCGCTACGAGCTCTCTTGAGTACTCGGCGAAAAGAACGAGCGCGGCAAGAGCGGCCGAGCCGATGGCATAGCCCTTGGTAACCGCCTTAGTGGTGTTGCCTACGGCATCGAGAGGGTCGGTTATATCCCTGACCGCAGGGGGGAGTTCCGCCATTTCGGCGATGCCGCCCGCGTTATCGGTAATCGGCCCGTATGAGTCTATGGCCACAACGATGCCGGTCATGGAGAGCATGGATACGGCCGAAAGCGCGATTGCAAATAGTCCGCCGCACAAATTACCGGCAAACCCTCCGCCGAGCGAAAACGCCGTCAGAATCGCCGCAACAATAACGAGGGCCGGAAGGGCCGTCGCTTCCATGCTCATGGCAAGGCCGGCGATGACATTCGTGCCGTGGCCGGTAAGGCTGGCCTTGGCTATGGTCTTTACGGGTCTGTACTCCTTGGCGGTGTAGTACTCCGTTATCCAGACTATAAGCCCGGTCAGGACGAGTCCGACGACGGCCATGCCGAAGACGCTCCCCGGGGTGAACCCGCCGGTATCGCCGCCAAGCTGTCCCATAAACCACCGCGTTACTACATAAAATGCGCCGGCCGCAAGCACGCCGGAGACTGCAAGCCCTTTATAAAGGGCGCCCATTATATACTGGCTCTTTCCGAGCTTCACAAAGAAAGTGCCGATAATG
>CAZPPU010000109.1:2495-6372 GCA_964588515.1 uncultured Nitrospirota bacterium | reverse complement strand
TAATCATCGGCACTTTCGCTTCCCACAGGGCCGCATGGCTCATGGGCCATAACGACCCTCCCTCCGTGGTGATAGACGAGTTTGCCGTGATGCTTGCCGCAATGCTTTTTCTTCCGCAAAGCAGGGGGTATTTGATTGCCGCCTTTATCCTATTTAGGTTTTTCGATATACTCAAGCCGCCGCCCATAATGCAGGTGCAGAGACTTCCCGGGGGCTGGGGCATAATGGCCGACGACCTCCTGTCCGCGGCCTTCACGAACATCGTGTTACAGATATGGAAAAGGATTTAACAGTCAGGGTTCATGAGGCGTTCAAATCAAAGGGGCTGAGGCTTTCCATTTTCGATTCCTCCGTGGTCGCCTACTCTCTTGAGGCCAAAAGAAAACTCCTCGGCGTCAAGGCAGGCATATTAAAGGAGCACGGCTCAATCAGCGAGGAGACGGCAAGGGCGATGGCAGAGGCCCTGAGGGCAAGGACAAAGACGGACTTTACCCTCGCCGTGACAGGCAACTTGGGCCCCTCCGCCCTCGAGGACAAGCCTGTCGGCCTCGTCTGGGCGGCCGTGGCCTTTCCTGCCGAAACCACAGCGAGGGGGTTTCGGTTTCAAGGTTCAAGGGATAAGATAAAGGAGCAGGCGGCTCAGGCCGCCCTCGAATTCCTGCGCGAGGCCGTCTCTTCATGGACTTGAGGTGTTTCATCTCGATAGAACTGCCCCCGGAGGTCAAAGAAAACATTTCGGAGGCCGAAACGAGGCTCAAGGGGTTCGGTGCGGATGTCAAATGGATAAACCCGGACAGCCTCCACATCACGCTTAAGTTTTTGGGAAGGACGCCCGAAGAACTCCTTCCGGATATAAAAAACGCCCTCGCCTCGGCTATAAACGGGCATGAGGGCTTCGGCCTTCTTCTTAAAAGCATGGGCGCATTCCCGAGCATGAAGCGCCCGAGGGTAATATGGGTGGGCATCGAGGACTCAGAAAGGTTTATCGGGCTACAGAGGGCAATCGAGACTTCGATGTCCGGATTGGGGTTCGGGCCGGAGGAAAGGGCGTTTAAGCCCCATCTTACAATCGGAAGGGTCAGGTCCCTGAAAGGAATAGATTCCCTGATGAAAGAGCTTTTGCTTTTGAAAGACTCCGACTTCGGCGCGGTCCATGCGGATGAGGTCTCGTTGATGAAGAGCGAACTTCATCCGACCGGGGCAAAGTATTTCAAGTTGGCAGGCTTCGGGCTAAGACATGCGCCTTAGATTCCCCGAAGACGAAGAGAAGCGGGCGTGGCTTGCCCCGCTCCTTGAGGCTTATGCGGTCATTGACGAGGGGGTAAGCCTCGCCGTAAGGGAAGACGGCAGAGGGCTTGCCTGCCGGAAGGGTTGCGGAAACTGCTGTCGCATGTAAGGCTCATGGAAAAGCACGGATGACAGCCGTCTTGAGTTTAGGTTAAAATAAGAGCCGTCAAGGAGGCAGGCATGAACATGAACAAGGATAAGACAAAGGCCCTCGAGGCGGCCATCTCGCAGATCGAAAAGGCATTCGGCAAGGGCGCAATAATGAAGTTGGGCGCTCAGGAGGCGGTCGAGGTGCAGGTGATACCGACCGGCTCGGTTACGCTGGACATCGCAACTGGTATCGGCGGCTTTCCGCGGGGGCGGGTCGTTGAGATATTCGGCCCGGAGGCCTCCGGGAAGACCACCCTCGCCCTGAACGCCATAGCGCAGGCACAGGCCTCGGGCGGAGTGGGGGCGTTCATAGATGCCGAGCATGCGCTCGATGTGAACTATGCGCGGAGGTTGGGCGTCAAGGTGGACGACCTCCTCATCTCACAGCCGGACACCGGGGAGCAGGCCCTCGAGGTGGCCGAGACCCTCGTAAGAAGCGGCGCAGTGGATATCGTAGTCATAGATTCCGTTGCCGCACTCGTGCCGAGGGCGGAGATAGAAGGCGATATGGGGGATTCCCTCCCCGGACTTCAGGCCCGGCTCATGAGCCAGGCCCTGCGGAAACTCACGGCCGCAATATCGAAGTCCCTCACCACGGTAGTATTCATAAACCAGATAAGGATGAAGATAGGCGTTATGTTCGGAAACCCGGAGACCACCACCGGCGGAAACGCACTTAAGTTTTACTCCTCGATGAGGCTCGACATAAGGAGGATAGAGTCCCTAAAGGACAACCAGGAGACCGTCGGCGGAAGGGTCAGGGTCAATGATGTCAAAAACAAATTCGCCCCGCCTTTCAGACAGGCGGAATTCGATATATACTTTAACGAGGGCATATCGAGGGCCGGAGAGCTCGTGGACCTCGGGGTCGAGCATAAGGTCGTCGAGAAATCCGGCGCATGGTACACCTATGACGGGCAGAGGATAGGACAGGGAAGGGAAAACGCAAGGGAATACCTCAAGGCCCATCCGGAAGCCGCAAAGGACATCGAAACAAAGGTAAAAGAGGCCGTTATATCGGAGAGGGCGAAATAGATGCCGTATGAGGTAAACGAACTCCTTAAGACGGCCGCATCGAAGGGGGCCTCGGACCTGCACCTCAAGGTCGGCAGTCCCCCCATACTCAGGATCCACGGAAAGCTCGTCCCGCAAGGCGCCGAAAAAATCATGCAGGAGGAGGCGGTCAGGCTCGCCTTCTCGGCGATGACCCCTACGCAGAAAGAGGCCTTCAAGAAGAAAAACGACCTGGACTTCGCATACAGCGTCCCGGGCCTCGGAAGGTTCAGGTGCAATGCCTTCGTCCAGAGGGGCGCTATCGGCATCGTCTTTCGGGTAATCCCGATGAAGATTCCCACCATAGAGGAGCTGACCCTCCCGCTGGTCCTGAAAAAGCTTGCCGAAGAAGAAAGAGGGCTCATACTCGTTACCGGCACGACCGGGAGCGGAAAGTCCACGACCTTAGCCGCCATGATAGACCTCATAAACGAATCAAAGACGGTCAACATCGTCACCATAGAGGACCCGGTGGAATACCTCCACAGGGACAAGAAGGGCCTCGTAAACCAAAGGGAGGTGGGCGCCGATACCGAGTCCTTCGGAAGGGCCTTAAGGGCCGCACTCAGGCAGGACCCGGATGTCATATTGGTCGGGGAGATGCGCGACTTCGAGACCATACAGACCACGCTCACCGCGGCCGAGACCGGGCACCTCGTCTTCAGCACACTGCACACCACGGATGCGACCGAGACCGTAAACCGCATAATCTCGGTCTTTCCGCCATACCAGCATAAGCAGGTGAGGATGCAGTTGAGCGCAATACTCAAGGGCATCATATCGCTGAGGCTCGTCCCGAGGGCCGACGGACTGGGCAGGGTCCCGGCAGTGGAAATCCTCCTTGCCACGGCTACCATAAGGGAGTGCATCAGCGACCCGGACAAGACGAAGCTCATCCCGGACGCCGTCTCGCAGGGCAAGGTCCACTACGGGATGCAGACCTTCGACCAGTCCCTCTTGGACCTCCAAAACTCCGGACTCGTCGCATACGAAGAGGCCCTCAGGTGGGCCACGAACCCGGACGACTTCAAGCTGAAGGTAAAGGGCATCCATTCGACCGCCGATACCATGGGCGGCCCGGGAAAGGGGAAAGATGCCGGAATCAAACCCGGGATCAAAATAGAAAGGTTCTCCAGATAGTCCGATGCCGGAGGCCCTCAGGTATGCCTTGAGGCTCTTAAGCTACCGGGGTAGGAGCGAAAACGAGCTCTTGGAAAGGCTGAGGAGGAAGGGGTTTCCGCAGGGTGAGATAGATTCCGCCATCGAGCGCCTCAGGGCCATGGGCTATATAGATGACGCCGCACTCGCCGAAACCCTGAAAAGGACCGCTCTGGATATAAAGCTCTTAGGCAGGGAGGGGGCAAGACGGTTCCTCAGGCAGAGGGGC
>CAZPPU010000109.1:0-2392 GCA_964588515.1 uncultured Nitrospirota bacterium | reverse complement strand
AGGGTTACGATGAGTTCGATAGCGCCTTGAAGCTCGCAAGTAAAAAGGGCCGCGCCCTTAATATTGCGGGGGCTCCCTGCCCCAATAGCGCGGGGGCCCGTGGCCCCATTGCGGGGGCGCTCCAGAGAAGGGGGTTTTCGGCGGATACGATACGAAAGGTCATTAAATCCGGTAAGGAGGCTCTATGAAAAAAAGATTTTTCCACCTGTTCTTGGCGGCCCTGATGCTTACGGCGTGCGCGGGCGTGAGGTATTCGCCTTCCGAGCTCAAGGCCTTTTCGCCTGAGGCACAGCAGAGGATAAAAAAGGCGGAAGTGGCCTTGGACATGACGCCGCTTGAGGTCAGATACTCATGGGGCGCGCCCACGGATGTCAATGTGCTTGCGCAGACCGAGGACGGGAAATACAGGGAGAGGTGGGTTTACAGGGAATGGGTCTTCTTCACGACAACGCTCATATTCACGGACGGAAGGCTCGCGGAGATAATCTCCACCGACCCGAAGGTTAAAAAATCCGTCACGGAGGTCAAAAAGGGCGGGCAGTGAAGGGCAGTGAAATCAGGAGGGCGTTCTTAGACTACTTCCGGGGAAAGGGGCACGAGGCCGTCCCGAGCTCTTCGCTCATACCGAGGCACGACCCCACACTGCTTTTTACCAATGCCGGCATGGTGCAGTTTAAGTCCGTATTCTTAGGCGAAGAAACGAGGCCCTATAAGAGGGCGGTCTCGTGCCAGAAGTGCCTGAGGGCCGGCGGAAAGCACAGCGACCTCGAAAATGTCGGCCATACGGCAAGGCATCATACATTCTTTGAGATGCTTGGAAATTTCTCCTTCGGCGATTACTTCAAGGAGGACGCCATCGCCTTTGCGTGGGAGCTTCTTACCGGCAGGTTCGGACTTCCGAAGGACAGGCTCTGGGTCTCCATCTATGAAAAAGACGACGAGGCGGAAAGGTTCTGGCAGGAAAAAACAGGAATCCCCAAAGAGCGGATAGTGAGGCTCGGGGCAAAGGACAACTTCTGGCAGATGGCGGACACAGGCCCCTGCGGCCCGTGCTCGGAGATAATACTTGACCAGGGCCCGGAGGTCGGTTGCGGCAGGCCGGACTGCCGCGTGGGATGCGACTGCGACAGGTACCTCGAGCTCTGGAACCTTGTATTCATGCAGTATAACAGGGACGGGGCCGGAAACCTCACGCCCCTACCCCGACCCTCCATAGACACGGGCATGGGCCTTGAGCGCATAGCCGCCGTGCTTCAGGGTAAGAAGAACAACTTCGACTCGGACCTCTTCTCAGGCATCATATCGGCCATAGAATCGGCAACGGGCTTCAAGTACGGCAAGGAGGCAGGGGGCACTGCCCCCTCGGTGAGGGTTATTGCGGACCATATGAGGGCCGTAGCGTTTCTCATTGCCGAGGGGCTTATGCCCTCAAACGAAGGCAGAGGCTATGTGCTTAGGAGAATCATAAGGAGGGCCGGACGGCATGCAAGTCTCCTCGGGGTGCATGAGCCCGTGCTCTTTAAGCTCATAGATGCGGTGGCGGAGACCATGGCGGGCGATTATCCGGAGCTTTTAAGCGAAAGGCATCGGACGGTCGAGCAGGTCAGGGCGGAGGAAGAGAGGTTCGTTAGGACCCTCGAACAGGGCATGGGCATACTTGACGGACTCATGGCGGGACTTAAAAAAGAGGGTATAAATATCATCCCCGGAGACGAGGTCTTCAGGCTTTACGATACATTCGGATTTCCGCTTGACATGGCAAGGGACATCGCATTAGACAGCGGGCTTCGTATAGACGAAGAGGGCTTCCACAGGGCGATGGAGACGCAGAGGGAAAAGGCAAGGGCGTCATGGGTAGGCGAGGAAGAGGCCGTATCCTCCATCTACAGGGAGCTCCTTTCCGAGGCGGGCAGGAGCGTATTTGTCGGATACGAGACGCTTAAGTCCGATTCCGTCATAAAGGCGATGCTCAAACACGGACATGTTGTAAAAGAGCTTGAGGAAGGCGAAGAGGGCGAAGTCTTTTTAGACCGGACGCCCTTTTACGGGGAATCCGGAGGACAGGTCGGAGACACGGGCCTCATGCGCTCAAGCGGCGCCGTGCTTGAAGTGCTCGACACGAAAAAGCCCCTCGACGGCGTGCTCAGCCATCTCGTAAAGGTGAAAGAAGGCAGGCCGAAGGTCTGGGACAGGGTGAAGTGCTCCGTAGATTCCGAAAGAAGGCTCTCTATCATGCGAAACCACACGGCGACCCATATCCTTCAGGCCGCGCTAAGGGCCGTCCTCGGCGAGCATGTAAAGCAGGCCGGCTCGCTCGTTTCCCCGGAGAGGCTGAGGTTCGATTTTACGCATTACTCGCAGGTCGAAAAAACCGAGCTTAACGCCATAGAGG
>CAZPPU010000108.1:1814-6391 GCA_964588515.1 uncultured Nitrospirota bacterium | reverse complement strand
TTTCTCCTTCGTTGTCTCCCCTGAGACGGTAACGGCCACAAAGGGAGCTCTCGGCGGGCTGAGGACATGGTGGTTCGCCCTTGCCTTTACGAGCATAGGACTTGAGACGAAATTTTCCGACCTCGCTAAATTAGGGGGCGGAAGACCGGCTTTCGCATTCCTTATAGGACAGGGCTTCAATATCGTCTGGACGCTGATCTTGGCATACCTGATATTCGGCGGGATACTCTTCCCTGCTCCGTCCATGTAGGCAGTGCGCCTAATAAAAGCGGGGCGGACATCCTGTCCGCCCCGCTTCCTTACGGTGGCACGGCCACTCCGCCTATAGGCCTTCGGCAAGGGGCTACGAGCCCCCGCGATATTGGGGCTACGAACCCCCGCGCAATAGGGCCTAATAGACCATCCACCCGGAAGGCAAAAACAGCCTCTCGTAGGTCATGAGGGCGAACCTGTCGGTCATCCCGGCTATGAAGTCGCAGACCACCCTGTGCGTATCGTGTTTTTCCTCTGCGGGAATGTCTTTGAACGCCTCGTCGGGATGTTCGAGATAATAATTGTAAAGGTCTATCAGTATTTTCTTTGCCTTTTTGAATTCCTGTTTTGCCCTTTCGTTTTCGTAGACCTTCTCGTAGAGGAAGTCCCTCAGCCTGTAAACCGCATGCGATACGGCATCGCTCATATTAAGCTCTTCGAGGCCCGCTTTAAGCGATGTGTAGATGAAGTCCCTGACCATGGTGTCTATGCGTTTGGAATGGGTGTCTCCGAGGGTCTTTAGGATATCCGGAGGGATGTCGGATTTCCTTAGCACCCCCGCCCGTTGCGCATCGTCGAGGTCGTGGTTGAGGTATGCGATTATGTCGGAGACCCTTACGACTTGGCCTTCGAGGGTCCCGGCCCTGTCGGACTTCTGAATGGGGATTATAAGGCCCTTGCCCTTTGAGTGTTTCAGTATTCCGTTTCTTACCTCTTCCGTGAGGTTAAGCCCCTTTCCCTGATTCTCAAGGAAGTCCACCACGCGCAGGCTCTGCTCGTAGTGCTCGAAGCCCCCGGGGTGTATTTCACGGAGGACATCCTCGCCTGCATGTCCGAAGGGGGTATGTCCCAAATCGTGCCCTAAGGCGGCGGCCTCTATGAGGTCTTCGTTGAGCCTCAAGGCCCTTCCGATCGTCCTTGCTATCTGGCTTACCTCAAGGACATGGGTAAGACGGGTCCTGTAGTGGTCGCCCCTCGGCGCAAGGAAGACCTGCGTCTTGTGCTTGAGCCGCCGGAACGCCTTGGAGTGTATTATCCTGTCCCTGTCCCTTTGGAAGCATGTCCTTATGTCCCCTTCTTTCTCCGGCCTCGGCCTTCCTTTGGCGAGGGCGCTGAGACACGCCTTGGGGTGGAGCGTCCTTTGCTCTATCTCCTCCGTCTGCTCACGGATGGTCATGGTTTAATACCATTAATTTGGTTAACTTTTGTTTCACCTGCCATGCCTTCCATTCCTTTAAAACCATATCAAGCCGCGGTTCAAGCCATTCGCAAACCTCACCGGATGTTGACGCGGGCTTTTCTATATTCGCCAGAAAAATCGGATACTGAAGTTCTTTATGGCTTTTTTCAATACCACTGCCTCTAACTACAGGCTTTATTTTTTCGGCATAGAGAATGGACATCTTCATTGTAGCTACCTGACTTTTTGCGTCTATAGTCTTAGATGTTTTGCCTTTTTTGAAAACGCCTCTTGGAAGGCTAACAATCGCAAGAACCCTGCAATGTTTTGCCGCATATTTTCTAAGAAATTCATCCTGCGAGTTTGAGAAAAATCCCTCAGGCAGAACAAGACATATCTTGCCGCCGACTTCGCAAGACCTTACAGCCTGCTGAATGGAAAAGTTGTATTCAGAGAATATATCGTCTCTACCATCCCTATTAAGGGCTCTTTCGAGGTTCTTAAGCACATCTTCAATATCGTCTTTCTCATATTGAGAGCTTCCGGCGGGATTGCCGACAACCAAATCCCAGTCATTGCCCCAATCAAATAATCCATTATCTTGTCTTATTGGAATCCTGCCTATCTCCTTACTGCTCCTCTTAAAATAAAGAGCCAAGTATGTCTTGGCTATAATGTAAGGCATCTCGGCTATGTCTATCCCCAATAAGTTTTGCATAGGCACGCCGCGGCTTGCCGCCCCTGCCAGAAACCCGCCGCTTCCGCACTCGAAATCAAGCACCTTCCAGTCTCTTCTTATATCGCCTATGAGGTCAAACATGAAGGAGATGACACACTGCTCCGTAAGATACTGGTTAAGCTTTGTTCCTTGAAAAGCCCTTAATATGAAGTTTCTATATTCTTTTGCAACTTCAGAGCCTAAAGAGCCTAATAAATCGAATCTTCTATGGAGGTCTTGCACAAGTTCCTGCTTAAAGAGCTTTCCGGCAAGGTCGGAGTATGGGGGATTCAGTGTATAGGTCTTTTGGCTTTGCAGGTAGCTCAAGATATGCAAGGAGATTTTCTCTATAACATCTTTTGTTATAATTCGGTCTTCCGGGGTATAAACTTCCAAAAGGTAATTTAAGAAATCTTTCCTGAAAGTCTCGGCATCGAGGACTCTCGGCTTATAGCCTTTTACGAGACCGTATTTTTCAAGGAGTTCATCAAATCGCAGAATCTCTATAGGCTCTGAAATCTGCCTTATCGCTATACCGTTTTTTATGTCAGTTTTGTAGTAGTAAAACTTTATTTCTTTTCCTACCGTAGTGGCGATGTAGCGAGGGGGGATGCCGGATTTTGCATATTCTCTTTTGTCGTAAGGGAAATTCCTTATATAATACTCAGCTTGTTTTAAAGCGACATCATGTGCTTTGTATTTTCTCTTAGCCTCTACAAGAAGAAGGGGGTCTCCTTCGTGATAATAGACGATATCCATAGAACCACTTTTTTTGCCGGTTGCACCGAAAGTAGGGACTGTATCTACCTTTACTCTTTCATGGTCTCCGGCCTTGGGGTAGCCGAATCTGCTAAAGAGAGGAATTATATCATTGACGATATAGTCGGACTCGGAGCGCTCAGGCATTAAATGACATCCTTTCGCTCGCCCCTGATAACTGCCTCCGTCTTTGCAATCAGGTCTTTGAGCATTGCCTCCGCCTTCTCTATATTTTTCTGATACCCTGCCATATCCGCTTTTGCCTTAGCCTCCATCGCCCTGTCGTGGTAAACGGACATCTTTTTGTATTCGGATTCTATGTGGGATTGGACGGTATCAGGAATAATAGCAATCTTTATTTCAGCGATTTCAGGGGTGCTAATTTTTGCTGATTGAATTCCATGATATATTTTTTCGATTTGAGATTGACCGAATATCGTGAGTAGATAAACATACAAATAATAATTATTTATTTGAGGGTTTCTAATAATAAATAAATCTCCCACGCATGATTTTTTAGATACTTTATCTACAATTCCAACACGGCCAATAGCACCAACTCCAGACCCCGCAAAAAGAATATCTCCAGCCTTTAACTGTGACCTTTTTAATCTTTGATATGCATTATCAGAACAATAGTTTATATCTGCATGGTTCACCCCCGTAAATAGTAGGTCTTTTAATGTCCGATATTCACAGGAGTATTTTTTACCAATATGTTCTCCTTTACTTGCTCTCACATGGTCTGGTGCAATGATAGGGACATTAAGCAAATCTCTAAGGGACGACAGTTTATATTTATTATTTATCTGAGATAGTATTTGATCATATTTCGGATCCCAATACCCAGCATCCCATCTACTTGAAGGTTTTTCAGAAAATAAATTCAATAGCGTTCTATCAATTCTTGCTGAAATAAAATCACTCTCATAAACCGTTTTTTCTTTATTCAACCTTTCCCTCATAGTAAAACTCCTTATATTGCTCTGAGATTTGTTTTAGTCCATCACCTTCCATCTTGTTTAAGGAAGCAAGGAAGACAGGATAGTTCATATTTTCCATCTTTTGTTTTTTCAAAAAAAGGATGCTCGTCTTTGCAGTAGTGCCCACATGTTTAAAGGCATCCCTTGGAAGTGAGATTATAGCTTCCACCTTTGCGTTTTCTGCTATAAATGTCCGCACATAGTGCATGTTGGAATTTGCAAGTATCCCATCGGGAATGATTATCGCAATCCAGCCACCTTCCTTGCAGAGCCGGACAAACCGCTCTATAAACAAAACCTCTATAGGGATAGACTGGGCTTCTTTAGCGCTTACACTTATATATGTTGCCGTGGTCTCGGCAATCAAATTGTCGAATAAGCCATTGCTTGGCCTCTGTCCATTGTTTTTTCTGCCTTTATAAGCGAATATCCCAAAAGAGCGCAAGACATCTAAAAGCTTTAGCCCTTCGTATGTCGGATGCTCTAAAAAGTCAACGCCTATCCCGCCATAGGGAGGATTTCCTATAACGAGGTTGAACTGCTCGCTTTTGATGTCCTCTTTCTTTAACTTCCCATAATACTTTTCTTTGTGCTGTCCCCACTCAATAGGCAGAAGGCCGTTTTGGTGGAAGAAATGCGCTTTTAGTTTGTCCTCATCGTTGTGGAATGCCTCAAGCAGGCTGAT
>CAZPPU010000108.1:0-1804 GCA_964588515.1 uncultured Nitrospirota bacterium | reverse complement strand
TTATCAACAACCTCTTCATCAATATCCATCCCGAAGACCCATTCGGGTATGGTAAATTCTCTTTCGATAGCCTTTTTCAGGAAAATTCCTTCCCCGCAGGCAGGGTCCATCACAGAGGGATAATGTTTAGGTTTATGGGAATTCCACCGCCCCAATTCTTTATCTTCTTTTTCTTTCCATACAAGCAGGATGTCATACATGAAATCAACGATCTCGGGCCTCGTATAGAATATGCCTAAATCCTGCTTCCTCTTTTTTTCTATTAAGGTCATGACCTTCACGCCATATTATACCAGTATGATTTATCTCATATCAAAAACAATCCCATCTGTTAAAATAAAATCATGAGCATACTTAAGGAAAGCTGTCCCGGAAGCAAGGAGATAAGGAGCCCCTATCCCGAGGACCTCAAGTGCGTCTTCTGCGGAAGGCCCTGCGAGATATGGTCCGACGAGACGGAGACCGTTTGCAAGGCCTGTGGAAAGACCCTCACGAGGGAGATGCGCCCCACCTGCCTTCTGTGGTGTCCTGCGGCTAAGGAATGCGTGGGCGCGGAAAAATACGAACGGCTCATGAAGGGGGCTACGAGCCCCGGCGATATTGGGTCAGCGCCCCCTTCCAAACGGTAATCCCGGAAATAATTATTTTCCGGCGGCCTTAAGCCGCTTAATCTCTTCCCTGACTTCAGCGGCCCTCGGGTCGTTTGGCGCAAGCTTAAGAAATGTCTCGAACTCCCCGATTCCGCCTTTTGTATCTCCGAGGTCGAAGGCAAGGACAACCCCAAGGTTCAGGTGGGCATAGGCGTGTTTGGGGTCTGTCTTTACGGCCTTTCTGAATTCCTCCACCGCCTTCTGCGGCATGCCCGAATACCTATAGCTTGTCCCCATGTCCACGCGGACATTGACATTAGAGGGGTCTATATCGAGGGCCTTCCGATAGGCGTCTACGGCCTCGTTGAACCGCCTCGCATCCATCAGCATGTTGCCCAACTTTATGAGGGCGTTGAGGTTCTCCGGGTCGTCCTTGAGGATTTCTTTGAGGAGCCTTATCTCGTTGTCCGCGGATACCGGAGATGTTACGGCCCCGGGCACGGGCCTTGAGCTTTCCTTTTCCTTACAGCCAAGAAAGACAACCAAGACAACCGCCGGGACAACCGACAGCGAAATCACGACTCTTAAGAGCTTTCCGGTCATGCGGGCCTCCTATATCATGTATGAGCTGAGGGAATCCTCTATATCGTCGAGCGTGTCCGTAATCACAAAGGGCAGAAGCGAGGCAAGGTAGTTGAGGTTGGAGATGGCGTTTACGCTTGCGTCCTTTTCCGCCGCGCTCTTGAGCCTCTGGGATATGCCTGCGTTGACCTTCATAATGTTTTCGTAAATCGTTTCGAGTTTTTTCAATTCCCAGTCGGGCTGTATGCCTTTCTTTTTGAGGAAATACTGTATGAGCAGGTACATGGAGACCACCCTTATGACGGTCTCATGCAGGGTCGCAAAGGGCAGGTGGTACCTCACGAGGGGCTTGAGCTTTTCCATCACCGGGCATCCGCTTGTAACCATGTATATCCCGAAGAGGGAGCTCAAGCCCTCCCCCACGGTCGTGTTCTTGGATATGTCCCTCTGGTTCGTCATCACTAAGACGAAGGCGTTTTCGTATGAAGAATGGTCGCTGAATGCCGTAACCAGAGTGGCGATGTTGAGGGCCACGGGGCAGAACTCGTGCCCCTCGCCGAGGGGGCTACGAGCCCCCCCGATATTGGGGCAGTTCGGGCACTGGCGGTATTTGAGCAGCGCCCATTCCGGGA
>CAZPPU010000107.1:0-6445 GCA_964588515.1 uncultured Nitrospirota bacterium | reverse complement strand
GCTCCTGGGGAGGGACTCGAACCCCCGACCAAGTGGTTAACAGCCACCCGCTCTGCCGACTGAGCTACCCAGGAATCCCCGGCAAATCTATTTTATCAAGAATATTTTATCACGCATGAGATTTTATTGTCGGCCCTACCGGTTGAGCGCCCTCAGCGTTTCATCGAGGCTCTCCATATCCTGAACATTCAGGATTTTCAGGCCCGGCTGTATCCGCCTTATGAGGCCGCCCAAGACCGTCCCCGGCCCGACCTCGACGAATGTGTCCACCCCCGACTTGACCATGGCCCTCACGCAGTCCTCCCAAAGGACGGGACTGCTCAACTGCTTTACCAATGCGGCCTTTATGCCTTCGACCGTCGTAAGGCAGATTGCATCCGCATTGCTTACGACCGGCACCACCGGATTGTCCATCCGTATGTCGCCCAAGAAGAGGAACTCCGAAAGCTCCTTCGATGCACTCTCCATGAGGGCAGTGTGAGACGGAACGCTCACGGAAAGCGGTATGGCCTTCTTTGCGCCTGCGGCCTTAAGGAGGCGCATGGCCTCTTGGACACCGGCCGTCTCCCCGGATATGACGACCTGCCCGGGGCAGTTATAGTTTGCGGGCCTGACAAAGCCGCTACGAACCGAGGCGCATACCTCATCCAACTTCGCCCTATCGAGCCCTAATAGTGCGGCCATCATGCCCTTGCCCTCGGGGACCGCCTCCTGCATGAGCCTTCCCCTCAACGCAGTGATGCGGAGGGCGTCGCGGAAGGAAAAAACCCCTGCGGCCACGAGCGCGCTGTACTCCCCTAAGCTGTGTCCGGCTACGACCGAGGGCAAAACGCCGTTTTGCTTAAGCGCGGTGTACGCCGCAATGCTTGCCGTCAGAAGGCAGGGCTGGGTGTGCACGGTCATGTCCAACTTTTCCTTGGGACCGTCAAAGCTCAGGCCGGCCACATCGTAGCCCAGAACCTCGCCTGCCTCCGCATAGAGACTCTTTACATCTTCCCTGCCGCCATCAAGGTTTTTCCCCATCCCCACATGCTGACTGCCCTGGCCTGGAAATACGAATGCCACTTTCATAGCCCTTTAGCCTCCTTCAGTTTCCTGATAAGAAGAGGGACCGCCTCGAATACATCTCCGACTATGCCGAAGGTGGCGACATTGAATATCGGCGCCTCCGGGTTTTTGTTAATCGCCACTATTATATCAGAGGACTGCATTCCCACGAGGTGCTGAACGGCCCCGGATATGCCGCATGCGATATATATCCGGGGGCATACGGTCTTCCCCGTCTGCCCTATCTGCTGTCTGTGCGGAAGCCAGCCCTCGTCCACTGCGGCCCTCGAACCTCCTACCGAGCCGCCCAAGAGTCCGGCAAGCTCATAGAGCATCTTGAATGCCTCCTCACTGCCGAGCCCCCTTCCGCCGGACACAATGACATCGGCCTCCTGAAGGTTCACCCCCTGCGATGCCTCCTTTACGGTTTCCACCACGCGCGTCCTTGAGCTAAGCCCTCCGGCCTCTACATCTATTATCAGGCCCTTTCTTTCTGTATCGTACTTAAGGGGCTTCATTACCCTCGGCCGCACAGTGGCTATCTGGGGCCTTCTTGCGGGACATGCGATTGTTGCCATGATATTGCCGCCGAAGGCGGGTCTTACTTGAAGGAGCTGTCCCGTCTCCGGGTCTATGTCGAGGGAGGTGCAGTCCGCAGTAAGCCCTGTCCTTAGCCTTGCGGCCACCCTCGGTATGAAAGACCTTCCTATGGCGGTGGCAGGGGCAAGGACGATTTCGGGCTTATGCTTTGAAATCAGGGCGGCCAGCATCCCGGCATAGGGCTCGTCGTTAAATCTTTCAAATGCCGGGTCGTTTGAATGATAGACCCGATCCGCGCCCCACCCGATAAGCCCCTCGGCCTCGCTCCTGCCTGCGCCTAAGAGCACGGCGGACAGGTCCACACCGAGTTTGCCCGCAAGCCTACTGCCTGCGCCCAAGAGTTCGTATGCCACGCCTGCGGCCTTGCCGTCTCTGGTTTCGGCAAAGACCCAGACCCCTTTATAGCCGTCTGCCGGCCCGCCAGTGCCGGCAGTCTCCGTTATTTCCCTGATGGCGCCTTCCGGGCACACGCTCAGGCAGGCCATGCACATCTGGCAGTACTCGGTTATGGACGCCTTGCCCTCTTTAATTACGATTGCCTCAAACGGGCAGACCGAAAGACAGCTTTCGCACCCCGTGCACTTATCGCGGTCTATGACTACCGGCATTTAAGCTCCCTGAGTTTCTCCATGAGGGCCGAGACCTGCTCCTCCGCAGTGCCCTTAAGCATGGTCCTGTCCTTCCGGGCCTCGGGCGCAAAAATCTTTCTGACCTGTGTGGCCGAGCCCTTAAGCCCCAACAACCCTTCGTCTGCGCCTATCTCCTTTGCCCCCCACTTTTTGATTTCCGCCTTTTTTGCGGCCATCTTCCCCTTAAGGGACGGAAGACGCGGCTCGTTAAGCTCCCTCACCACGGTAAGGAGCACAGGGAGGGTGGATTCCACGATGTCGTAACCTTCATCCATAGCCCTTTGCACCCGTATAGAGCCTTCGCTTATACCGTCTATCTTCCTTACATAAGATATATGAGGGATATTCAGGAACTCTGCGATTTCAGGGCCTACCTGTGCGGTGTCCCCGTCTATGGCCTGCTTGCCGCAGAGAACGATGTCTGCGCCGAGTTTGCTTATTGCTGACGAGAGGGTATAGGAGGTGGCGAGGGTATCCGAACCTGCAAAGGCCCTGTCCGTAAGAAGCACGCCTTCGTCCACGCCCATGGAGATTACCTCCCGGAGGGCGGCCTCGGCCTGCGGAGGGCCCATCGTGAGGGCGACTACCGTGCCCCCGGCCTCTTCTTTTATCCTCAGGCCCGCCTCTACCGCATGCATGTCGTAGGGGTTTACGATGCTCGGGACCCCCTCGCGCATGAGGGTTCCGGTCTCCGGGTTTATCCTCACCTCTGCGCTGTCCGGGACCTGTTTTATACAGACAACTATCTTCATTTAAACATTAATTATACGGCTTTAAGTCCATGTTAGTAAAGGTTTTTGCTATTCTTCTCTATCGCAGTCTGTTTCTACGCACAAGCATCCCTTCCCTATGGTAAAATACAATCAAATCCAGAGCCGGAGGGTAGCTATGACATATAAAGTGGTAATCGTTTACGACCCTGAATATAAGGGCTATGTGGCGGATGTCCCTCAGCTTACGGGATGCATGAGTCAGGGCAAAACAATCGATGAGGCGCTGGCCAATATTAAAGATGCCATAAAAGGATGGCTCCATGTAGAGAAGAAACACGGGCGGCTTGAGATACCGCATTTTTCAAAAACTCTTATGTCTTCGGATAACTTTTAGTAAATATCAGGTAGGAACGACTCCGGTTTGCATTATCTTAAGAAGACTACATTTCCGCCATTACATGTTTGACACTGTTTTGGTTTTGAAGTGCAGCTTATTAAGGCGCTCAGTATTAATAATGCCATTATTAAGTTAGAGATTTGGGATAATGTTATTTTCATAATAGTCCCCTTCCCGCAGGTTAAATCGAGTTCTATTGTAATTACCCCTTTTGGATAAGTCAACAGGTTGTATGGGCTTGTCAAGCCAATTTGAGACTGCCGAAAAAGTAAGACATTAAGTTCCCCTCTTTGACAAAGAGGGGTTGCAGAGGGGAGGGTGATTAATTGAACTTCCTTGTCTCATATGTATCTGAACTTATTCAGTCTTTTTGCCTCATAGGAAACTCCTCCCCTTCCCGAACCGTACTCCGAAGAGCCCGGCCACCGTGGCCCCGATATCCAAGAAGCCGTTCCTGAGTCCGAGGTCTTTCGGAGGGAGGGTCTTTCCGTAGAACATCACAGGCACATACTCCCTCGAATGGTCCGTGCTCGGCGTCGTGGGGTCACAGCCGTGGTCTGCCGTGAGAAAAAGATAAGCGTCGTCCCTAAGGAGAGAAAGCAGGTTACCAAGCCATGTGTCGAATTCCTTAAGCGCCGAGGCGAAACCCTCCGGGTCGTTCCTGTGGCCGTAGAGGGTGTCGAAGTCGGAAAGCGTGGAGAATATCAGGGGCTGCGAGCCCCCACGCAAGGGGTCATTGCCCCTTAAAAGGAGGTCATCTATTTTGCACATCGCATCTTGGTTGCTTTCGGTCTTTACTTTGGAGGAAAACCCCCTGCCCGAAAACATGTCTATGACCTTGCCCACGGAGACGACATCTATGCCTTTCTTTATGAGGAGGTCAAGGACCGTTTCCGCAGGCGGCTCAAGTGAAAAGTCCCTCCTCCTCGGTGTGCGCTTAAAAGGCGGCCCTATAAAGGGCCTTGCTATGACGCGGGCGACATTGTGCGGGGGCTTGAGGATTTCCCTTGCGGTCGTGCAAATCCCATAAAGCTCCTCAGGGGGGATGATGTCTTCGTGTGCGGCTATCTGAAAGACGCTGTCCGCGGATGTGTAGACTATCAATGCGCCGGTCTCCATGTGGAGCGGGCCGAGCTCCTCGATAATCTGCGTGCCGGAGGCCGGTTTGTTGCCTAAGGTCTTTCTTCCCGTCCTCCGCTCTAACTCCCCGATTATCTCCGGCGGAAAACCGTTTGGATATACGGGGAAGGGTCGTTCGGAGACTATGCCCATCATCTCCCAGTGGCCCGCTATGGTGTCCTTGGCCTTTGAAAGCTCACGCATCCTGCCCGAAGACGCAAGCGGAGAGGCGGTCTTTTTTATCCCCTCGAAGTCCCCGATATTTCCGAGGCCGAGGGATTCAAGAGCAGGCAGTGTAAGCCCGCCGACCGCGCGGCAGAGGTTTCCGAGGGTGTTACTGCCCTCGTCCCCGAAGTCCCTTGCATCCGGCGCCTCGCCGATTCCCATGCCGTCAAGGACGAGAAGGAGGATCCTCTTAGACATGGAACTCCACTACATCCATGTCCTTGAGGACATGGTCTTTCTGGACCCTCTGCCCGGGAAAACGGGCAGAGCCCCATATGCACGCATACTTGAGGTTCTTGAAATCCTTATGGATGAGTGTGGCAAGACCTAATACGGTAGCGCCCTTAGGCACGGTAAAGGGCACATTCATGTCCGGCTCTTTGCCCGGCTCTTTGGAGTAGACCCTTATGATGCCCGAGGTCTCAAATATTGCCCGCCTCAGGTCTTCAAGGCCTTCTTTGGTCTTTGATGAGACGGAAACCACCTTTATGCCGTGCTTGCTTTTAAGGGCCTCAAGAGGCGGACTCCCCCCGCAGGCATCTAACTTGGTGCCGACGAGGATGGCCTTCTTGCCGCTTAAGACCCCCCACTTTGAAAGCTCCCCTATGAGGAGTTCGGCCCGGGCCTCGGGGTCTTCCGAAAGGTCTACGACCAGCAAAATAAGGTCCGAATTCCTTAAGACCGCGGACAGCCAGCCGTCCGTGGCCGCGTTTCCTACCGGAGGGAGGTCTACCATCTGAAACTGGATGTCTTCGTATGGCATCATCCCGGCAAGGGGGAGCACCGTGGAGATGGGATAGGCGGCCACGACCGTGCGGGCGTTTGTGAGGGCCTTGACGAGTGCGGACTTCCCGGAGTTTGCAAACCCGGCAAGCGTAACCTGAGCCGCACCCTCTTTCGGCACGGAATACATGTCCGACTTTCCGCCCTTTTTTCTCCTGACCGCGCCTTCCCTCAGCTTCGAGAGCCTTCGCCGGAGGTCCGCCCTCAACTTGTCCGTGCCCTTGTGCTTGGGCACGGTTGCGATGAGGGTCTCAAGCGCGGCTATCTTCCCACGGGGGTCTACGGCCTCCTTAAAGAGCTTTTCGGCCTCGAAGTACTCGGGCGGCAAATTAGCAGGCATATTTTATTATAACTTAGCTCCTGCAGAGGCCGATGTGTTAAATTATTCTATGAAGCTTCTTTTGGTCTCCCCGCCCTTCGGCGAGAAAGGGCAGATGTCAAAAGGCCTTCCGATAGCCCCGCCCGTGCTTGAGTACCTTGCCGGGCTTACGCGCATGGTCGCCCCGGATGTCGAGGTGGAGCTTATAGACGCAAACAAGGAGGCCTTCGACCCGGAAAATGCGGAGGCCGACCTGTTCGGCTTCACCGTTCTTACGCCTCAGGCCCCGTGGGTCTACAGGACCGCAGACAGACTGAGGCAGGCGGACAAGCGGGTGCTCCTTGGCGGAATACATGTCTCGGCCCTCCCGGAAGAGGCACGGCCCCATGCGGACGCCGTGGTCTTAGGGGAGGCCGACGGCATTTGGAAGGGACTTTTAGACGATGCAAAAAACGGCAATCTCAAGCCCGTCTATCAAGGAGAGCTTCTTCCCATCGAAGGCATTCCCCGGCCCGTCACGGACTTATGGAAGACGCGCTATGTATACGGGTATTTCCAGACATCGAGGGGCTGTCCCTTCAGGTGCACATTCTGCAGTGTGCATAAGTTTTAC
>CAZPPU010000106.1:3633-6499 GCA_964588515.1 uncultured Nitrospirota bacterium | reverse complement strand
CCGCCGGCCCCCCGAGGACAATGCTTTTTTTAGACGAAATCCACAGGTTCAGCAAGCTCCAGCAGGACGCCCTCCTCCCGGATGTCGAAGAAGGAAACATCACGCTTATAGCGGCAACCGTCGAAAACCCGTTTTTCTATGTGAACTCCGCGCTCCTGTCCCGGAGCCAGGTCTTCGAGCTAAAGCCGCTGACGGAAGAAGACCTCAGGGAGATTTTAGGGCGCGCTGTAAGCGACAGGGAAAGGGGGCTCGGCGGGCTCGACCTGAAAGTGGAGGACGATGCCGTAGAGCACCTTGCCCGCGTCTCCGAGGGTGATGCAAGGCGGGCTCTTACCGCTTTGGAAGTCGCCTGCCTTACGACGCCTCCGGATGAAAAGGGCGTAATAGTCATAACGAGAAAGGCCGCAGAGGAATCCATCCAGAAAAAGGCCGTGCTCTACGACAAGGCGGGGGACGAGCACTACGATACGATTTCTGCATTCATAAAGAGCATGAGGGGCAGTGACCCGGATGCCGCAATATATTACCTTGCAAAGATGCTCTATGCGGGCGAAGACCCGAGGTTCATCGCAAGGCGCATCGTTATATGCGCATCCGAGGATGTGGGCGAGGCGGACCCGATGGCCCTCGTCCTTTCGGTCTCGGCCCTCAGGGCGGTTGAGTTCGTCGGGATGCCCGAGGCCCGCATACCGCTTGCACAGGCCGTAATTTATATAGCCAATGCGCCTAAGAGCAATGCCTGCTACATGGCAATAGAGGCGGCGATGAAGGATGTCGCCGAAAACCCCACCCTCAGAGTGCCCGACCACCTGAGGGACGCCAACTACCCGGGGGCAAAAAAGTTAGGCCGGGGAGAGGGCTATAAATACCCGCACGACTACCCGGGGGGCACGGCCCCCTGCGATATTGGCGGCAAAGTGGCGCAGGAATACCTTACTAAGAAGAAGAAATATTACAAGCCTTAGGGGGGCACGGCCCCCTGCGATATTTGGGGCACTGCCCCCCTGAGGACCGAGGCGAGCCTTATCGCCTCAGCCATTGCCGTTGGGTCTGCGCCTCCTGATGCGCCCCCTGCCCCTTTTCGTGGCAGGCCGTGCGTGCTCCATGCGATATCATAGGCTGTGCCGTGGTCTGGAGATGTGCGGATAAATGGGAGACCTACGGTTACATTCACGCCCTTTTCAAATGCAATGAGCTTAAGCGGGATGAGTCCCTGGTCGTGGTACATGGAGACCACGATGTCGAATTCCCCCTGAGCCGCCCTCCGGTAGACCGTATCCGGCGGATAAGGGCCTGAGACCGGCATCCCCCTGCCTTTGGCCTCTTCGATTGCAGGGGAGACGACATTTTGCTCTTCGTCCCCGAAAAGCCCCCCTTCGCATGCATGGGGGTTGAGGCCTGAAACCGCAATTCTCGGCTTTTCGATGCCGAGCATCGTGCAGGCGCTTCCGGCTAAGACAAGCGTCTTCATGACCGAATCCTTCGTTATGAGGCCGGGGACATTCTTCAGGGCCGTATGGATTGTAACCAATATAACCCTGAGGGGGCCTCCGACGAGCATCATCGCATAGTCTTTTGTGCCTGTGAGTTCGGCAAGCATTTCGGTATGTCCGGGCCATGGGAGGCCCGCCATCTTCAGGGCCTCTTTGGATATGGGCGCAGTGACGATGCCGTCTACCTCGCCTTTCAATGCAAGCTCAACCGCCTTCTTTATAAACCCGTAGGAGGCAAGTCCGCCCTGCCTCGTAGGCCTGCCTTTTACGAACCCTTCTGTGCCGCCTATGTCATGGAGCTCGACCGTATCCGGCTCAGGCGGGGTGCCTGCGGGCCTAAGGCTTATGGGAAGACCGAAGAGGCTTATCGCCTCTCTAAGGACCTTGCCGTCGCCGACAATGACGGGCCGGCAAAAGTCCCGGACCTCTTTCATCGAGAGGGCCTTCAAGACGACCTCCGGCCCTATGCCCCCCGGCTCCCCTATCGTTACGGCAAGCCTCTTCATGACCATAATTTAACACAGAAAAGCCCGCGGGGCTCGTAGCCCCTTGCGGAGTGGCCGTGCCACCGCAGGAGGCCGTGCCTCCCCCTTGCATAAGCCGGATGGGTTTGTGCTAAAATAAGCCTCTAAAAGCCATGAAGATTTCAGGCGCAGAAATTCTGGTTGAGTCCCTCAAGAGGGAAGGCGTAAAGCACATCTTCGGATATCCCGGCGGCGTCGTCCTCAACATCTTCGACGCCCTCTATGACGACAAGGACATAAAGCTCATCCTCACGAGGCACGAGCAGGGCGCAGTGCATGCCGCAGACGGCTATGCGAGGGCAAGCGGCAAGCCCGGGGTCGTGCTCGTCACTTCCGGTCCCGGGGCGACCAACACGGTAACAGGCATTGCCACGGCCTCGATGGACTCCGTCCCCCTCGTCGTGTTCTCCGGGCAGGTGCCCACGCTTCTCATAGGAAACGACGCCTTTCAGGAGGCCGACATCGTAGGCATCACGAGGCCCTGCACGAAATACAACTTCCTCGTAAAGGATATAAACGACCTTGCAAGGACCGTAAGGGAGGCCTTCCACATAGCCGCAACCGGAAGGCCCGGTCCGGTCCTGATAGACCTGCCTAAGGATGTGACCGCGGGCAAGACGGAATTCCACTGGCCCGAAAAAGCGGATGTCAGAAGCTATAAGCCCACGCTTGAGGGCAACATGCGGATGATAACGCAGGCCGCGCACATGATAGCGAAATCCAAGAAGGCCGTGATAATAGCCGGAGGCGGGATAATAATCTCCGGGGCCTATAAGGAGCTTAAGGAGCTTGCCCAGCATACCGAACTGCCGGTTACCATGACCCTGATGGGCCTCGGCGCATTCCCCG
>CAZPPU010000106.1:0-3623 GCA_964588515.1 uncultured Nitrospirota bacterium | reverse complement strand
GGGATGCCCGGGATGCACGGCACATACTACGCAAACAAGGCCATCCAGGAGGCCGACCTCATAGTCGCCGTCGGCATGAGGTTCGACGACAGGGTTACGGGCAAGGCCGACGCCTTTGCCCCCCATGCAAAGATAGTCCATATAGACATAGACCCCACCTCGATAAGGAAAAATGTCCGCGTGGATGTGCCCATCGTGGGCGATGCAAAGAAGATACTCCAGGCGCTCAATAAGGTCTTAAGAGAGGAAATAAAGGAGCAGTGGGGCGAAGTCAGGAAGGCGTGGCTCCGACAGGTAGAGGAGTGGAAGAGGGAACACCCGCTTTCATACCATAAAGTGCCGGATGTGATAAAGCCCCAGTTCGTTGTTGAAAAGATATACGAGCTTACCAGCGGCAATGCCATAATCACAACCGAGGTCGGGCAGAACCAGATGTGGACCGCGCAGTTTTACAAGTTCGACCATCCGAGGACACTCCTTACTTCGGGCGGCCTCGGCACGATGGGCTACGGGTTCCCCGCGGCCATAGGCGCACAGATGGCCTTCCCGGACAGACTCGTAATAGACATAGCGGGGGACGGCTCTATCCAGATGAACATACAGGAGCTTGCAACCGCGGTCATCAACAAACTGCCCGTGAAGGTCGCTATCCTCAATAACGGCTTCCTCGGGATGGTCAGGCAGTGGCAGGAGCTTTTCTTCGACGAGAGGTACTCCTACACCCGCCTCGATGTCGTGCCCGATTTCGTCAAGATGGCCGAATCCTACGGCGCGGTGGGCCTGCGGGCAACCCTGCCCTCGGAGGTCGAACCCGTGCTCAAGGAGGCGTTCAAGCTCAAGAAAACCGTGTTCATGGACTTCGTCGTGGACTGGAAGGAAAAGGTCTACCCGATGGTGCCTGCGGGCGCGCCCATAGACCAGATGCTCCTCGAGGAGCCGGAGAAAAAAGCGGAAAAGAAGCTGAAGGCGGTAAAATGAGGCATACCATCTCGCTCCTTGTGGAAAACAAATTCGGCGTGCTCTCGCGGGTCTCGGGCCTCTTCAGCGGAAGGGGCTACAACATAGAGAGCATCTCGGTCGGAGAGACCCTTGACCCGAAGGTCGCCCAGATGACGATAGTCACAAGAGGCGACGACCTCGTCATAGAGCAGATAAACAAACAGCTCAATAAGCTCATAGATGTCATAAAGGTCGCGGACATGACGGAGTTCGACCATGTCGAAAGGGAGATGGTCCTCCTAAAGGTTACCCCGAAGGCCGAGCATAAGGCCGAGGTGCTGAACCTTGTGGAAATCTTCAGGGGCAGGGTCGTGGACTCCTCCCAGAGGACATATACGGTGGAGATAACCGGTGACGAAAAAAAGGTCGAGGCCTTCATCGAGCTTATGAAGCCCTTCGGCATAAAGGACTTCGTCCGGACCGGCAAGGTGGCTATCATGAGGGAGGGCATAAAGAAAGAGGCCGGGCCTAAGAAGACCCGGACCGACGAATCGGTGCTCCCCGCCTGAGGGGCATGGAAGAGACCGGTGTAGTCAAGAGCGTCGAGGGGCCTTTTGCAAAAGTGGCAGTCGCCAAAAAAAGCGTATGCGCCCAATGCACCGCAGGGACCTGTCACCTTACAGAGGAGGGCGCAGAGCTTGAGGCCCTCAATACCGCCGGGGCAAAGGCAGGCCAGAGGGTGAGGGTCGTCCTTAAGCCTTATACCTATCTTAAAGGCTCCATAATAGTCTACGGCCTTCCGGCCTTGGCCCTTGTTGTAGGCGCGGTCTTGGGCAAGGAGGTCTTTTCCCGGTACATCAAGGGGATTGGTTCCGATGCGGTCTCTGCGATATTCGCCTTCGGCGCATTCGCCCTTTCCTTCCTTGCGGTCAAGCTCTGGAGCATGAGGGCGGAGAAAAAAATAGAGTATAAGCCGGTTATAGAAGAGATTCTGGAAGACAAAACCTAAGAAGGGGGTTCTGCTATGGCGGTCGGGCCTGAGGATATCCGGAATGTCGTAGTCGTAGGGCATGGGGGCGGCGGGAAGACCTCCCTTACGGAGGCGATGCTTTTTTCAAGCGGCGCAACGGACAGGTTAGGCTCGGTAGAGGAAGGCAATACGGTTACCAACCACGAGCCCGAAGAGATAGAGCGTAAGATTACCATCACATCCTCCCTTGCATTTTTAAGCTGGCAGGGAAAAAGAATCAATATCATGGACACCCCGGGCTTTATAAACTTCCTCGAGGACGCAAGGGCGGCCATGAGGGTGGCAGACGGCGCGGTCTTCATCACAAGCGCAATAGCGGGCATAAGGGGGGAGACCGAAAAGCTCTGGCGGTATGCGGACGAACTCAACCTTCCGAGGGTCGTCTTCATAAACATGATGGATAAAGAGGCCGCGGACTTCAAAGGCACGCTCGGCAACCTCGAAAAGGCATTCGGCAAAGAGGCCGTCCCTCTTGGCCTTCCGGTCGGCTCGGGCGAGGGTTTCCAAACGGTTGTGGACCTCGTGGGCATGAAGGCATACACATCCTCAGGACAGAAGGAGACGGAGACCGGGATACCTGTCTCTGTCTCTGCGGATGTCGAGGAATATAGAAAGAAGCTCATCGAAAAAGTCGCCGAATCCGACGACGCCTTGCTTGAGAAATACCTCGAAGGCGGCGAGCTTAAAGCGGAGGAGATATTAAAGGGCATAAAGGCAGGTTCCCTTAAGGGGAACTTCATACCCGTAGTCGGGGGCTCGGCCCTTAAGAACGCGGGCGTCCGCCAACTCCTCGATGCGGTCGTCCTGTGCCTTGCCTCGCCCCCGGATATGGCAGGGCTTAAGCCGGTAAAGGGCGTAAACCCAAAAGACGGCTCGGAGGCCGTAAGACTGCCGCTTGAGACGGAGCCCTTCTCCGCATATGTCTTTAAGACTATTGCAGACCCCTTTGCAGGGAAGCTCTCCCTCTTCAGGGTCTATTCGGGCAGGCTCAAGGCGGACTCCAATGTCCTTAACACGGTCTCCGGCGCAAAGGAGCGCATCGGGCAGATTTTCTACATGTTCGGCAAAAAGCAGTCGCCCGCACAGCAGGTGGGCCCCGGGGAAATAGCGGTCGTTGCGAAGCTCAAGGAGACCTCGACCGGCGATACCTTTTCGGAGGAGGCCCACCCGGTGGTCTTCGAGAAGGTCAGGTTCTCCGAGCCGATAATCTCCTATGCGATAGAGCCCAAGACAAAGGGCGATGAGGAGAAGGTGAGCGTGGCCCTCCAGAGGATGCTCGATGAAGACCCGACGCTCAGGTTCCACAGGGACGAGGAGACGAAGGAGATGATTTTAAGCGGAATGGGGCAGGTGCACCTCGAAGTCATGCTCGAGCGGCTCAAGAGGAAGTTCGGCGTCGAGGTACTTATGAAGTCCCCCAAGATACCCTATAGAGAGACGGTAAAGGCCGGGGCGAAGGTCCAGGGCAAATACAAAAAGCAGTCCGGCGGAAGGGGCCAGTACGGCGACTGCTGGATAGAGGTGGAGCCGCTTCAGAGGGGCGCAGGCTTTGAGTTCGTAGACAGGGTCGTGGGCGGCGCAATCCCCCGGCAGTACATACCTGCGGTCGAAAAAGGCATCGTAGAGGCGATGCGGGAGGGGATAGTCGCAGGCT
>CAZPPU010000105.1:3647-6535 GCA_964588515.1 uncultured Nitrospirota bacterium | reverse complement strand
AGCTCCACCATTGCCGAATCCCTCGCCGGCGGGAAAGAATGGGGGGGCTGGGGGGCCCGCTGGCCCCCCAGAAGTTTCAGGACTTCTTCTTTGCTTAATGCCTTCGGGAGGGTCTCCCATTTCTTTGGGGACTGAAGGTTCTCGCCGGGGTCGTCCTCTCTTAGGCCCTCAAGCGCCATGTACTTGCACAGCCCACGGACGGACGAAAGCGCCCTCGATATGCTTGACTGGGAAAGCCCCTCCGTTTTAAGCGCATCCATGAAGCCGACAATGTCGGCCTTCGTAAATGTAGAGGCCCCTTTGCCGGATTTATCGAGGAATGCGGTAAACTTCTTAAGGTCCATGAAGTACGACTCTACGGTCCTCCTCGAAAGCCCCTTTTCGACGGTAAGATATACGCCGAAGCCTTTAAGGAGTTCTTCCACGAATCAGCCTCTTTATTATCTCTTGGGCCATGGCCTCCACAGTGGATTCTTTAGGCATTATGTCCACCGAAAGGCCCGCCTTTTTAATCGCCTTTTCGGTCTGCGGGCCGATGGCCGAAATCAGGACGCCCGTAAGAAGCCTGTCTTCTCCGATAATCTCCATGAAGTTCCTGAAGGCCGAGGGGCTTGCGAATGTAGCCACCGTAATCCTGCCTTCGCTCAGGAACCTTTTGAGCCGCTTGCCGTAGGTTTCGGGCTTCACCGTCCTGTAGGCGACCGGCGCATCTATCACGCCTCCGAGCTCTTTTATCTTCTCCGGGAAAATCTCCCTTGCAAGCTCCCCCCTCGGGAGGAGAAACCTCAGCCCCTTTAGGCTTCCGAATTTTCTGAAAGACTCGATGAGCCCTTCTGCCCTGAACTCATCCGGCACGAGGTCCACCCTGATGCCGTATCTTTCTATCTCCTCTTTTGTCTTTGAGCCCACGGCGCAGAGCCTTATGCCCTTCAGGTCCCTGATGTCCCTGCCCCTTTGGAGATACCTTCCGAAGAAGAACCGCACGCCGTTTCCGCTCGTAAAGACGAGCCAGTCGGGGGCACGGCCCCCTGCGATTTTGGGGGCAGGCACGGCCTGCTGCGAAATGGGGATTGAATCTATCGCCTCGTCAAGCCCGTCCCAGCTTTCGGGCGGGGTCGCCTCAATCGTCGGGAACTGAAGAAGCTCCGCGCCTAATTCCTCAAGCCTCTCGAACCCTTCCGTCGTCTCCCTCGTTATGAGGATGCGATGCCCAAATAGGGGTTTCAGTTCATACCATTTAAGCGTTTCTCTTAGTCTTACGACATCGCCGACGACCATTACGGCCGGGGGCTTTATGTCCTTTTCCCTTACGGTTGCGGCTATGTCTTTTAGCGTGCCCGTGAGGGTCTTCTGCTCCGGCCTTGTGCCCCATCTTATGATTGCAACCGGGGTGTCGGGCGGTCTTCCGTGCTCGATGAGCTTTTTGGTAAGGAGCTCTATGTTTTTTACCGCCATGAGGAATACGAGCGTGCCTACGCCGGTTGCGAGCTTCGACCAGTCTATGGAGGAGCCTTCCTTTGTAGTATCCTCATAACCGGGTATCACCGCAAAGGAAGACGAATATTTCCTGTGCGTAAGAGGGATTCCCGCATAGGCCGGTGCGGCTATGGCGGAGCTTACGCCCGGGACGACCTCAAAGGGGATGCCCTCATGGGCAAGGGCCTCGGCCTCTTCGCCTCCTCTTCCGAACACGAAGGGGTCTCCGCCCTTGAGCCTGCATACGACCTTGCCCTCTTTTGCCTTGCCCGTTATGAGGGAGTTTATCTCCTCCTGAGTCATCGTATGCCTGCCCCCGCGCTTGCCCGCATATATGAGCTCCGCGGAGCGGTTTATGTAGTTTAGGACCTGTGCGTTCAAGTGGAAGTCGTATATGACGGCCTCGGCCCGCTTAAGGCACCTGAGGCCCTTAACGGTCAGAAGCCCGATATCGCCCGGCCCGGCCCCGACGAGATAGACCATGCCTTTTTGCATGCTTGATTTTAGCATAAGCGGGGATCTGCTCAGACCCGATAGTGGAGTTCGCACCGCAGGGGCGCATCCCCAGCAAGCCTCCGGGCCGCCTCCTCGATATGCCTGTGCTCCTCCGGGTTATGTATGACGCCCTTAAGCACGACCTCCCTTCCGTCCCATGAAACCTCGAGCGTGGGGACGAAGAAGTCCGGATTCGTGGCAATCATCGCCTTTATCTCCGCGGCCAAGGCCGTCATCCCGAGGGCCTTCACGGCCTCCGGCGTTATGAGCCTGTCCTTCTCGATGAGGGCCTCTCTAATGTCCGGAAGTATCTCCTCTATGGTCTTAACGCCGGTGTCGAAGACCATGTCGTAATCCTTCGGGTCGTCCCAGCGCCCGCCGTATGCGATACGGATAAAACATTCCCTTTCCATATCTATTTTCTCTACGAGCCGTTTGGCCGTTTCCCTGTCAACGGAGTCCTTCGCCATGACCGTCTCTATGCGCAATTCAGCCGGCGCTATGACCTTTATTCTCAGGACATGCGGAAAGTCCTTGAGGAGGAAGTTCCCGCCCCTTCCCATAATTACGACCCTGTCTTTGAGCGCATGCTTGAGGAGATGGCTCTGGATGAGTGCGGCAAACCCCCTGAAGGACCAGTCGAACCTCTCCCACAAGGAGGGGCAGTGCTCGTCCATGTCCTTGCCCCATTCCTCCCACTTTGCGCCCCGCGCCCTTATATCGGAAAGGAGCCTTTCTTTGTCTATGAATTCGTAGCCCATGAGCCCTGCGGCTTTCCGGCCGATTTCCCTTCCGCCGGAGCCGTACTGTCTCGATACGGTTAAGATAGCCATAAGACCTCCGGTTGCCTATTTTTCATGCGTTTTTCCCTCTTTTGCTATCTTCCATTTCATCCAGAGCTTCCCCGCGATTATGAC
>CAZPPU010000105.1:0-3637 GCA_964588515.1 uncultured Nitrospirota bacterium | reverse complement strand
GTGATAATCATCTCCCCGCCGACCCTGCCGAGCACGGCCGCGCCTATGTAGATGATGACTGGATACTTGTCCATGAGCACCGAAAGGAGGTTGCTCGTTAAGACCACAAGCGGGATGCTCAGGCCGAGCCCGAAGAGCAAAAGAAATAGGTTCCCGTGCGAGGCCCCGGCCACGGCAAGCATGTTGTCGGTCGCCATCGTTATGTCCGCCACGACGATTATCTTTACGGCCTGCCCGATGGTTGCTGCCTCTTTCTCCAGCGCCTTTTCCGGCACGCCCTCCATGAAGAGCTTGATGGCAATCCATGTTATGAGCGCGCCGCCTGCCAACTTTATGAAATTTATCTCAAGGAGCTGGGCGACAAAAAAGGTGGCTATCACCCGCAGGAGGACGGCCGCGCCCGCGCCGAAGAATATCCCCTTCTTTCTCTGCGCCCTCGGAAGCGACCTCACGGCCATCGCAATGACCACGGCATTGTCCCCTGCCAGCACAAGGTCTATGAGCACGATGCTCAAAAACCCCGTAAGGAACTTCAGGTCGAATGTTATCTCACCGAGTGCGCCTAAATCCAAATCCACCCCCCATGAGTTAAATTGTATCATACCGGAGGGGTGTGAAAACCGGGGGGTTATTGATTCCTGCGGAGAGATATGTTATTTTTAATGAAAATCGGGGGCAGGTAGCCCCTCCGATATTGGGTCTGCGACCCTATACATTTCAATGGGAGGGCCGATGACGGAAAGGGAAATCGTCGAGATTCTCTCATCAGAGAGCGCGGAGTTCAGAAAACTCGGAGACGAGCACAAGAGCCTCGAAAAACTGCTATCCGAGTTTAACGGGAAGGTCTACCTCACACATGAGGAGGAAGTCGAAAAAAAACAGATACAAAAGCTCAAGCTCCAGAAAAAAGACAAGATGGCTGAGCTTGTAAGACAGTACAAAAAGGCCCATTCAAATTAAGGGGGCTACGAGCCCCCCCACGATATTGGGGCCACTGGCCCCTGCGGCAGGCACGGCCCGCGGCGATTATTACGGGCTTTCTATGCGGGCGGCAGTCCAGCCGGCGGATGCCTTTTTAAGTCTGAGCCTTATGAGGGCCTCGCTCCTTAGAGTGGCAACGAATAAGTCGCCCTTGAGGCGCCCGAGTCCATATAGGCGGGTAGAAGCTCGTGAAGGGTGCTTTATTTGAACTCCACCGCCTCTGATTTTTCCACCCTCGGCGGAGGGGCGGGTATCTTCGAGGGGTAGCCTAAGGGGACGATTGCAACCGGTCTTAGGTTATCCGGAAGCCCGAGGGCCTTTGAGGCCTCTTTTTCCTTGAAGGCCCCTACCCAGACCGAGCCGAGGCCCTCCTCGAATGCAGCCAGCATCATGGACATGAGGCTTAAAGAGACATCCTGTACCGCATATAGCTCAACGCCTCTTTCTCCGTAGCGGCTGAAGATGCGGTTGTCGGCGCACCCCACGACCACGATTGGGGCCTGCGCTATGAAGCTCTGGCCCAATGCGGCGGAGGCAAGCGCACGCTTAAGCGCAGGGTCTTTTACAAAATAGAATTTCCTCGACTGGAAGTTCCCCGCCGATGGCGCCCAGATGAGGGCCTCTATCAGTCTGTCGAGAGCGTCATCGGGTATCGGCCGGTCTTTAAAATCCCTTATGCTCCGTCGTCCCCTTATAGCGTTTATTACATTCATTAGAGCTTAAGGAGCTTAAGTCCGGAGGCGGGGTCAAGCTCCCTCCGGGCGTTTATGCCTTTTATCTCCAGGATGACCGCCTCAAGCAAAAGGAATGTCTCTCCGAGTTCCCTGAGACAGCCCGTCTTTGTGGAATCCCCTCTTCCGAATGCGCCGTGAAGGTGAACCTTCGGGCCTTCGGCATCGTGGAATATAGTTCCCATGGCCGCAACCTCATGCGGGTTTTCCAACTCTTGCCATACGGGCTCTGGCGGAACACGGTCTTCTTTCGGGCCGACGACCACTTTGCCCCTTCGGAGCCCTCCTATGATGTAAAGGACTGCCGAGCTGATGCCCTCTTTAAGCGCAATGGATTCAAGCCCCTTGAGGACATCGTCTCCGTCATCGAACCTGACGACTATTGCCCTGCCGGGCGCGCCTGTCTGATATCTCATCTACCAGACCACGGAGAGCACCCGGGGAAGGTCGTTTTGGTACTTGTGGAACTTGCACTCAAAGACCGTGCAGACCTCGGACCGGTAGCAGTGCCCTTCTTTTATGACGACATGTACGGATATCCCCGTCTTTCCCTTGTGAGGGCAGGACAGGTGGAGCTTTCCCGTGGCCTCGGAGTATTTCTTTCTGTTGATTTCCCCTCTCATATAAATATTATACCCCTATTTACGGGAGGCGGCAACGGGCCGAATATAAGGATGGTGCCGGAGGGGGGATTTGAACCCCCACTCGCCAGAGGCGAGAGGGATTTTAAGTCCCTTGCGTCTGCCGTTCCGCCACTCCGGCTATAAGGGTTTCTTCCGGCTATTAAGCCTTTTTCTTTATGTAGAAGTACAAGGTCTTGCCCGCTTCCTTTGTGCCAAGGAGCTCGTGGCCGAGCCTCCTTGCGAGGGCCGGTATGTCGGTCTTTGAGCCCGGGTCGGTTGCGGCTATCTCTATGACCTGCCCGGGGCCCATCGCATCGATGGCCTTCTTTGCCTTAAGCACGGGCATCGGGCAGTTAAGCCCGCTTGTATCCAGCGTGATATCTGCCTTTATCTCCGTCATTTGACCTCCCCGCCGTTTCCGGCTTGAATTTTCCGTAAGACTATATGCTGTGCTTTTCGCTTATTTTCGGAAGGGGGAACCCGCTTTTCATTTAAGCCTCTTAATGAACTCCTCTATCGGGAGCGCCGCAAGGGTAAGGAGGTGGACCGAGCCCCTCGAACCGAGCTCGACGGACATCCGCATTACGGTGTCGTTGTCCGGCGCCTCTACGATGTTTACGAAGTCGTAAGGCCCGAGCACCGCATATTGCTCCCTCACCCTGACGCCCATCTTCTCAAGCTCCTTGTTCACCTCCAAAATCCTTCCCGGGTTCTGCTTGATGGTCTTCCTGCCTTCGTCCGTAAGAGTGCTCAGTATCACATATGTCGCCATAGCCCTCCTTTCTTTTTCCCCGTGTCGTTCCCCCTTCCTTCTGGAAATATTATAACTTTTCGGGAGGTTTTTAAACCCCCCCTGAAACCCGGGGTCTAAATCAAGGCTTATCGGCCCATAAGATTTTTAATTTGACGGGGGGGGCCCGGTTATGTTTAAATTCAGACGCAGGAAAAGGGGGACTCGTAAAAACGCATTTAAAAGGGGGAAGAAGATGAAGGGGAGAAGGGATTATAGAATAATTACCGGTCTCATATTTACTTTCGGTTTAATTTTCATGTTTTCGGGTATTGCGGCAGCTTCTAACGATAGGATTCGCTTATATACCATAAAAGATAACGAAACAGGTGGAGACTGCATCTCAGTCGGTATATGGGATTCCACAACTAAAACCTGCGCATTAACTACGGACCTGCTCAACGTTCCTTTGGAATATAAGTATGGTGGAGAGCCGAGTGCAGCCTTTCTCATAGAAAGCGACATCATAACTCTCGATGGCAACGGGCATACTTTACATTGTCCCTTCCTTT
>CAZPPU010000104.1:0-6558 GCA_964588515.1 uncultured Nitrospirota bacterium | reverse complement strand
CTGAACCTCCTGCCCCTGAGGGAAAGGGCAAGGGCTAAAAGAGGGCCTCTATTTTATGCGGCCCTGATTGCGGGATTGTATCTTTTGGCAATCTCGGGCATTTCTTTTTATAACCTCAGGGAGGCCAAGAGGCTTCAATCCGGGATAAAGAGGTTTGAGTCCTTAAGACAAGAACTCTTAGCCCGGATTTCCGTTGTCCCCGCCACCCTCCCTCCGACCGCGGATAAAGAGATAGTCGATGCGGTCATGCAAACACCTCCGTGGCGTCTGATATTGGGGGAGCTTTCGGTCATAGTGCCGGAGAAGGTCTGGCTCAGCCTCGTAGATGCGAAAAAGACCGACGGGGCATATTACATGACCATAAAGGGATTTTCAAAGACGCAGGTGGACGCCGCCCGGTTGGTTTCAAACTTGGAAGGCTCGCCCTATTTTTCCCATGTGCAGATAGTATTTTCCCAGAAGGGCGAAAAGGATGCGGTCTTTGAGTTCAAGGTGAGGCTCAAATGGACATAAAGGCCGTAAAGGAGAGGTTTCAGAGGCTTTCCGTGAGGGAGAAGGTCATCGTCGCCCTGACAGCGGCCGTAGTCGTCTTCGTTTTGCCGTATCTTTTCCTTTATTCGCCTTCCTCAAAGGCGCTCGAAGCTGGAAAACAGGTATTTTCGGGCCTCGAAAAAGAGACCTCTATCCTCGGCGAAACGGTAAAGACGCAGGCGCCTCTGCCTCCGACTTCTCAGCCTTCGCTTCCTCATGCCGACGACTTAGGCGGCATGTTCATGTCCATAAGCGCCGAGGCCGCAAGACTCGGCATAGGCTTCATATCCATGGCCCCGGAGTCCGTAACCGAGAAAGACAGATTCACGGAGATGAGGCTCAAGATAGAGCTGAGGCTCAGGTACAGGGAGCTTTTCGATTTCATCGGGTACCTGACGGCGAAACACAGGCTTTTCCTTATAGAATCCCTGAGCTTCGAGACCAACGATGCCGTGTACCCCTCAGGTATTGCGGTCATAAAAGCGGTGACATACCTGAAGAAGAGATGAAAGGGGTTAACATAATTATTACAACAACCTTTCTGCTTGCCTCAGTCTCTGCGGCAGGGGAAATCTCCGATGTCAAGATGGACGAGCTTAAGAAGTCCCCTCCGCCCGCTTTCAGGTTCGGCAGGGACCCGTTTGAGCGGTTCGGGGAGGCGGTCAGGGGAAAGGAGGCCACGGGGGCCGAAGAGTAGTTTATAACTTTCAAGATTAATGGCATAATATCGGATGGAAAAAAGGCGGTCGCAATCATAAACGGAGAGTTTCTGAGGAAGGGCGACGAGATAGCAGGCTACAGGATTTTGGACATCGCAGGCGATAGGGTGCTCCTTGAAAGGGAAGGCAGGAAGCTATATTTAGGCGTGGACAGGTTTACGCTCAGTCTCAGGAAGAAAGGCGCCCAATGAGGTCAATGAGGTCAATGACCTTTTCCTTATTGGTTTGGGCTGTTTGTGCCGTTTCCGGGCCGATGGCCCCTGCGGCTCATGCAGACGATAGGGGGCCGCTCGTTTCGATGGAGCTGAGGGATGTGGACATCAAGGCCGTCCTCCGGGCTCTCGGGCAGGAGCACGGCATAAACATGATTATAGACGACAGCATCGCCGGCACGGTAACCGTGAGCCTGCGGGGCATACCGCTCTGGGACGCCATGGAGTCCATCCTAAGGAGCAAGAACTATACTTACAGAATCCTCAAGTCCGGCCCCCTCCTTGTAGAGCCTATCTCGGAATTCGGGAAAAAAGAGCAGGACACGGTCATCGGCGAGTTCAGGCTCAAATACCTGAAGGTCTCCGACACCTCGGTGGCCGCAATAAACAGCTTCTTGAGCGAAAGGGGACAGGCCATCCCCGTAGCCTCCATAAATACGCTCATAGTGAGGGATGTCCCGGAGGTGGTCGAAAAGGTCGGCAAACTCATCGCGAATATGGATGCAAGGCCCGCCCAGATAGTCATAGAGGCCCGCATCGTCGAGATGAACACCTCCTTTAGAAGAGAATTGGGCATCCAGTGGGGCGGCACATACACGGGCACCGAGGGCACGGACACCTTTGCCGTAAACCTGCCGATAATCTCGGGCACAGGGCTTGCCTCCGGGCTTTTGGGCCTCGGCTATGTCAAAGACAGACTCGTCTTGGACGCCACGCTCTCTGCGCTTGAGGATTCCGGAACGGCAAAAATCCTTTCGAGCCCGAAAATCAGGGTCGTGGAAAATCAGGAGGCGGAGATAACGAGCGAAACGGAAATCATCGTGCCTTCCGGGACATCCACGACCACCGGAGGGGTGACGACGGTTACGGTCGAAAGACAGAGGGCGCCGCTTAAGCTCACCGTCACGCCGAGGGCCATATTCGACGGGCAGGTCGCCATAGTCGTGAACACGGAAAGGGGCGAATTCGACTTCAGCAGGCAGATACAGGGCATCCCGCCCCTCTTGAGGCGCACGGCAAGGACACAGCTTATCGTAAAAGACGAAGAGACCATCGTCATAGGCGGCATTTTCAGACAGACCGAATCGAAGGCCGAATCGGCAGTGCCGTGGCTTTCGAAAATCCCCGTCCTTGGATGGCTCTTCAAGAGGCATACCCGCAACGAAGATCAGAACGAACTCCTGATATTCATCACCCCTTCCATAGTGAAGGAGGCCCGGCCATCGGAGTCGCCGACCCTATAAGGGCCGTCTATAAGGTCAACCTCGGCGTGAAAAGCAGGGAGCGGGCGCTCGTCTTTACGGACAGGCCCTCAAAGAAGGAGACCGTCGGGCCCGAGGATTTAAAAAGGAGACAACGCCTCCGCGACATCGCACTCCTCGTTGCGGAGACCGGCAGGTCTTTTACAAGAAATATTCTCTTCTACGAATACCCGGCAACGGGCGGCCACGCAAAGGAGCCGCCGGTCGAATTATGGCAGTTTGCATTCGGCAAGAAGGCAGTAGCTACCCTTAAAAATAAGGGGCTATTAGCCCCTATTATAAGAAAGAGCGCCGCCGGCGCTCTTATTAAAGAGGCGGAGGCGGTTGTTTCCCGATACAAGAAGGACGCTGTAAATGCCGTGATTGCTCTTTCCAATTACTCCACAAGTCATACGACCTTCAGGAACCTCCTTACGAAAGTGTGCGGGACAAGATACGCAAGCATGCCGCTTTTCGAGGCGGGGATGCTCGAAGGCGCGATGGCTGTCGACTACAGGGAGCTTAAACGAAGAACAATCCTTATAGCGGAAGAAATAAGAAAGGCAGAGCTTATAGAAGTTAAAACACCGAACGGAACGCATATCGTATTCTCCAAAAAAGGAAGGAAGGTAAGCGCCGATACCGGGATTCTCACAAGGGCAGGCTCGTTCGGGAACCTCCCCGCAGGCGAGGTCTATCTTGCGCCCCTCGAAGGCACTGCCAATGGCACACTCATACTTGAATGGGCGCCGACGAGAAAATTAGCCTCGCCGATCATACTGACGGTCAAAGACGGCTATGTCGGAGATGTCTCGGGAAATGAACCGTTTGTCTCATATCTCAGAGAGAAGTTAAAAGAGAAAAAGGAAAACGGAAACATCGCGGAATTGGGCATCGGGACGAACGACAGGGCAAGAAGGCCGGACAACATCCTTGAGTCCGAAAAGATTTTAGGCACGATTCACATTGCGCTCGGGGACAACAGCTCCTTCGGCGGAAAGGTATCTGCCCCCTTTCATCAGGACTTCGTGTTCTTCAGGCCGACCGTGACTCTGATAGATAAGGACGGGAAAAGGACGGAGTTGATGAGGGAGGGGAAGATGAGTCTTCTTCCATAGGGCTGAAAAGTGGTATACTTAACTTATTAAATAATGACCACTGATGATAAAAGAAAATTAAATGAGAAAAAGTTTTCTAATTGGCAAAAATTACCCTCTGGCGGAAGAAAATACTGGCTTGCAGTTAAAGGTCGGCACGGATGGAAAGCAAGATATGTCAAAGAAGTTGACGCACTGGAAGAAACAATTAAATTTTATCAGGAAGTTTATGATGCCGGTGGCAATTTGATAGAAATACATGAAAAATTCCCTGTAGACAATGGCCACAGAAAAATAAAGGAGTGAAAGATATGACTTTAACAAGAAAGCTGTTGGCAGATATGCTCATAAAATACATTACCCGGGAGATTGACCTGTCGAGCCTTGTAAGCTGGGCGGAGGATATGCTAAGGGAAGCTGATTTTGAGAAGGGGAGTTTCGAGATTATAAGGGAAATTCTTGCCCGCATAGGGCTTGCGGATGTCCGCGAATTCGGCCTCACATGGGACGATTGCCATGACTACCTTCATAGGCTCGGATATGATGTGAAAGTGCAGTTGGTGAAGGCATGACGGAGTGGCGATGTTTCCAAAAACAAAAAAGTAATCCCTGAAAAATCATGACCAACATAGTCGTCTTCATCACCGCACCAAACGAAGAAGAGGCCGCTAAGATTGCAAAGGCGCTTGTCGAAGAGAGGCTTGCGGCCTGCGTGAATATAATCAAGGGCGTAAGGTCAATCTATAGCTGGCAGGGAAAGATAGAGGACGAGACCGAGACTCTCATGGTCGTAAAAACCCAAAAGGCGCTGTTTAAGAGGCTCGCAAAAAGAGTCAAGGGGCTTCACAGCTACACCGTCCCGGAGGTCATCTCAGTGCCCATAACCGATGGCTCGAAGGATTATCTCAAGTGGCTCGATGAGGTTACGGGCTAAGAGACCTTCAGCGTAACCGGGTCGCCGGGTTTTATGCCTAAGGTTTTGGCCGCATTGCCCTTGTATACGAAAAGTTCGAGTCGCCCGCTTGAGTTTATCACCGCAGAGAGCCCTTCGGAGCCCTCGGCCTCCGCATAACAGCTCATCAGGCGGGCATGCATCCCGCCTATGGAGACATCGAGCCTCCCTCCGGGGTTGAGGCTGTAAAGCGCGGAAGTATCGTCCTGCGTGATGTTTGCCGCCGCATTGCCGAAGCCGTCTATGAGTATCACCTCGCCCTTTACGACCGGGCCCGCCCTTTGGGGCGCGGGCAGTTCGAGCGTTACATAATCGGTGATGGGCTCTCCGAAATTGGAAACGGCTATCCCCTTGGAAAGCCATGCGGCCACGGGCGCAAAGATGTCCCTTCCGTGGAATGTGCCCGTCGTGGGGGCTCGTAGCCCCTCGCGGGGGGCCGTGCCCCCTTTTTGAGGGAGGAAGTAATGCTCCGAGGTAAGGTGGACGACCTCCGTGGCCTCGCCGAATACAGGGGTGAAAATGCCGTTATCCGGGCCGATAAAATAATAGTCCTCCGTCAGAACGAGTATGGGCCTTCTGCCTGAGCCCACGCCCGGGTCTACGACCGCCACATGGATGCTCTTCGGAGGGAAATACTTGTAGCTGTCTGCGAGGGTGAGTGCGGCCTCTTTCACATCATGGGGCGTTATGCCGTGCGTTATGTCCACGACCGCGGCCTGAGGGTTGATGGTGAGGATTACGCCCTTCATCACGCCGATAAAGGGGTCCTTAAGACCGAAGTCCGTAAGGAGCGTAATCAGCACTTAAGCCCCCGGATGATTTCCCTTATGTCTCCGATGCCGCTTTCCTTCATGTAAGCCTCAAGCCCCTCGATGATGTCCACCGGGGCGGAGGGGTTTATGAAGTTTGCGGTTCCCACGGCCACTGCGGTCGCCCCGGCGAGCATGAATTCCACGGCATCGTCTGCGTTCATTATGCCGCCTATTCCTATGACCGGGATTTTCACCGCGCCGCTTGCGAGCCAGACGAGCCTGAGAGCGATGGGCTTGATGGCAGGTCCCGAAAGCCCCCCGGTTATGTTGGAAAGCAATGGCCTTCTTGACCTCGCATCTATGGCCATCGCAGGGATTGTGTTTATGAGCGAGACCGCGTCTGCGCCTTCGGCCTCGGCTACGCGAGCAAACTCCCTGATGTCCGTAACCATGGGTGAGAGCTTTACGATGACCGTGGCATCTGTGGATTGCCTCACCTTCCTGATGAGCCTGCCTAATGCCCTCTTATCGAGGCCGAATTCGATCCCCCCGGCTTTGACATTCGGGCACGATACATTAAGCTCCACGGCCTCGACCCCTGCGTCCGCAAGCGCCTTTGCAAGCCGGGCATATTCGCCGATGCTCGTGCCGAGGATGTTCGCTATGACCGGGGTCTTGAACTTCCGAAGAAACGGCAGTTTCTCTTTAAGAAAAGCCTTAAGCCCGACATTCTGAAGCCCGATGGCATTGAGCATCCCGCAGGGGGTCTCGCATATTCGTGGCGGGGGGTTCCCCGGCCTAGGCTCAAGGGATATGCCCTTAAGTATTACCGCGCCTAATCTTTCGAGGTCGAAGAACTCCGAGTATTCCTCGCCATAGCCGAATGTGCCCGAGGCCGTCATCACAGGGTTTTTAAGCCTGAGCTTTCCTATCTCTGCCGAGAGGTTCAAAATACTATCTCCGCCTTGAAAACCGGGCCTTCCTTGCAGACCCTCCGGTAGCCCGTCTTTGTCTTTACGGCGCAACCGAGGCAGGCCCCCACGCCGCATGCCAT
>CAZPPU010000103.1:2049-6601 GCA_964588515.1 uncultured Nitrospirota bacterium | reverse complement strand
ACCTCTGGACTATGTATGTGACGGCCTGAGTCTGAATGGGGTGGGAGACGAAAAGGAGGGCGGGAAAGAGGGCGATGAAACTACTTCGGGGGAAGGCACTGCCTCCCCCCTCGCCCCCCTCACTCACACCCCCTCCCTCGCCCTCCCCCCTCAAGGGGGAGGGAAGGGGGGTGAGAAGGACAAGGAAATACACGAGCACGGCGTTCAGGATATGAATAGTGAGATTGAATATATGATATCCCGTTACATCGAGGCCGTGAATTTTATAATTAAGCGCGAATGTGAGATAGCCGATATATCTGCTTTTAAAGGCGTTATAGAGCTTATCTTCTTTTGCCTCAGAAGGGTCAGCGAAATACCGGAGGTCCTTTATAAGAGGGTTTTCTACTATGTTATGCACATCATCGAAATGAAACGGCACATCGAATGTATTTGAGTATGCAAGGAGGCCGAGGAGGGCGATGAGGAGGAGGTGGAAGGGGGTTTTGTCAAGGCGTCTTAATCTGCCGGCGACAAACCCCATATATAATTATAGCTTAAACGAAGGAGGGAGGGGCCTCCGGGGGAATGGAGGCCCCTTTTTTGGGGGGAAAGCCCTATAACTCTATCTGACCCTGTCTTCTAAGGAAAGTCGGGATGTCGAGCGGGTTTTCGCAAGGCATCCCCTCGCGCATCGCAACGAGGGATTTCGCAAGCACCCTCTCGGACGCCCTGAGCGTTACATGCGGCAGAGGCCGGCTCTTCGTCATCAGCCCGGCCTTTGCCTTCGCCTCCGGGCTGAAGCCGGTGGCGATAACCGTAACCCGCACCTCGTCCGATATGTCCGGGTCTATCGTCGTGCCCATTATGATATGGGCCTCTTTGTCCGCGGACTCGTACACGAGCGCGCTTGCTTCCTCTATGTCGTCGAGCGAGAGGTCCAGCCCGCCCGTCACATTGATGAGTATCTTCCTTGCCCCGTCTATGGAGGAGTTTTCTATCAGGGGGTTGGATATCGCCTTCCTCGAGGCCTCAAGCCCCCTTCCCTGACCCTTGGCCACGCCCATGCCCATGACCGAAGAGCCCGCGGCCTCAAGCGCCGTGCGGACATCCGCAAAGTCTAAGTTTATGAGCCCGGGCCTGAGCACGAGGTCGGATATGCCCTGAACCGCATGCCTGAGGACATTGTTTGCGATGGAGAAGGACTCTATGAGGGATGTGCCCTTTTCCACGACGAGCTTTATCCTGTCGTTTGAGATGACGATGAGCGTGTCGGCGTTTTTTTCGAGCTCGCCCGCGCCCGCCTCGGCATTGAGCATCCTCTGCCTGCCCTCGTAGTAAAAGGGCTTCGTGACGATGGCCACGGTAAGGGCGCCAAGCTCCCTTGCAATGCCGGCTATGACCGGGGATGCGCCCGTCCCTGTGCCGCCGCCCATCCCTGCGGTTATGAATATCATGTCGGCGCCCTCGAGTGCCTCGGCTATCCCGTCCCTGTCTTCGAGTGCGGCCTGCCTGCCGGTCTCAGGCCTGGAGCCCGCGCCGAGTCCCCTCGTCACGGCCCTCCCGATTTGCACCTTGGCGCCTGCCATCGAGGTCTCGAGGTCCTGCACATCCGTGTTTACGACCACATACTCTACGCCCTTGACCGAGGATATCATGTTGTTGACGACATTGCCCCCGGCGCCGCCTATGCCGACCACCTTGATCTTTGCCCGATGCCCCCTGATTTCCTCAAGCTCAAACATACCGCCCTCCTTTGGCAGACACGGCCTGCCGCGATTTAGGGGCTATGAGCCCCTGCGTTAGATTTTTGTCGTTAAATATCTTAAAGACCCCTTTATCACCGGAATGTCCTTCCATTTCCCTAAAACCCTGCCGAGGATGTCCCTACGGACACAGTCCCGGGATTCGGCCTCTGCGCCGTAGAGCACAAGGCCGTGGGCGGTCGGATGCGCCGTCGCCGTCGTCCTTGCCGGCATGCCCAACACCGCCTCCGCAACACTCTCGATGCCCCGCACTTGCGATGTCCCGCCGGCGAGGACAGCCGTATAAAGCATCCAGTCCTTTATCTCATCCCTTAGGAGCTCGAAAATCTCCATGCACCTCGGCCTTATAATCCCGGCTATATGAGACAGGGGGACCCTCCTTTGCTCGCCGTTTATGCCCGATGTCTCGACAATATCGCGGGGGCTCGTAGCCCCTTGCGGAGTGGCCGTGCCACCGCGGGGGCTCGTAGCCCCCGTCTCTTTTCCGTCCTTAGGCGCAATAGCCGAGCCGTATGCCCTTTTGAGCCTTTCCGCCTCGCTGTGCGAGACCCTGAGACCTATGGCGATATCGTTGGTCAGATGACTTCCGCCGACGGGTATGCCCCCTGCGTGCTTGAGCCTGCCTTCTTTGAATACGGCTATAGCGGTCGTCTCCCCGCCGATGTCTATAAGGACGGCGCCGGTTTCGAGCTCCTCCGGGCCGAGCGCGGCTTTGGATGCGGCCAGAGGGCCCAGCGCCATGCCCACCGCTTTTACGCCCGCTTTCTCACAGCACCCGGTGAGGTTTTCCACGGCAGAGTGCGATGCGGTGATTATGCTCACATTGACCTCGAGCCTCACGCCGGACATCCCCGCGGGCCGTACAATCCCTGCAAGGCCGTCTATGACAAAATCCGAAGGGACTATATGGACGACCTCCCTGTCAAGCGGCAGGTAGACGGTGGAGGCCGAGCCTACGGCCCTGTCTATATCTTTGTCCCTCACCCTCTTGCCTTTAACCCCGACCGCGCCGAAACTCCGGATGCACTGTATGTGGTCGCCTCCGACCCCGACATATGCGGCCTTTATCGAAAGCCCGGAAAGGGACTCGGCCTCTTTCACCGCGGCCCTTATGGATTCCGCGGCCGCATCCATATCCACTACCACGCCCTTCCTTATCCCCGAGGAAGGGGCAACCCCGCAGGCGATGTTCTCCGCTTTTCTGCCTTCTGCCCGTCCCACCGCCGCACAGACCTTCGTTGTGCCTATGTCGAGCCCGACGATGTAACGGCCCCTCACTTGATTTCCTCCTTAAGGGGCCGGACAACGACCCGGTTTGCGAACCTGAGGTCCACATAATCCACATTGGCCCATCTCTTTTTAATCTCGGCCTCAAGCTCAAGGAACCGCGCCAACTTTTCCTCGTACCTGCCCTCGCCCATGCGGACTGCCGTTCCGTCTATGTTTGCGGTTATATTTTCCTTTCCGGCCTCAAGACCCGTTATCTCCACCTGTCTGCCGGAAACGCCCGCCTGCCTTACGGCCCTTGCGAGGCCGACCGCCCCGGCAAGGGCGTCCGGTCCGAGGTCCCCGCTTGAGGAAATCACGGGAAGGAATGTTACCGGCTCCCCTTTTATCGTTTCGAGCTTCCTGCCTTCGTCGTCTATGAGATAAAGCCCTGCGCTGTTTAAGATGGCCAGGGGCTCCGCCTCTTTTATCTTCACGATGAGCCTCGATGGGTATTCCTTCCTCACGCTTGCGGACTTCACCCACGGCGACCTCAAGAGCCCGGAGGCAAGCCTCGATGAGCTCAGGTCGAAGAGGTCTTCATAGCCCCGGAGGCCCATCATGGCTTTAAGCTCTTCGGCCCTCAGATGTTTATTCCCGTAAAATACTACCTCCCGTGCCGGGAAGAATGTATAAATGTGAAGCGCAAGCAGGGCAATGCCGGCGATAAAGACGGATATGCCTAATAGGATGAGCCTCAGCCGCCAGCTCTTTTTCTTTATATTTCGCCTGCTGTCAAGCCCCTCAGTCTTCATTGTCCCTCCTTAGTTCGGCCTCCTTAGTGCGGGTAAGGAAAGCCCCGCATGCCCGGCTATCTTCGGAAGAAGGCTCGTTTCCGTCATGCCCGGTATGGTGTTTACCTCGAGGACATACGGGATGCCGCGGGCATCCACGATGAGATCCACCCTCGTTGCGCCGGAACAGCCGAGGGCGTTATGGGCCTTGAGCGCCGCTTCCTTCGCCAGTTCGTAGGCGTTCGCATCAAGCGTAGGCGGGATGATGTATTGGGTCTTGCCCGATGTGTACTTGGCCTCGTAGCTGTAGAATTCGAGGCTCGGCCTGACTTCCACACCGCCCAATGCCTTGCCGTCGAGGAGCCCGATGTGGACTTCCTTCCCCTCTATGAACTCCTCGATAAGCGCACCGCCTCCGAAGGAAAGAGCCGTCTTCAGGGCCTCGGCTAATTTTGCCTTTTCCCTTACGATGCTTATACCTACGCTTGAGCCTTCCCTCCTTGATTTTACAACCCACGGCGGCCCAAACGAAGGCGCATGCACCTCGGAGACAAGCTCACATTGCGGCACATGGAGGCCCGCAGAGGCGAATATGACCCGCGAGACCGCCTTGTCCATGGCAAGCGCGCTTGCAAGCACCCCGCTTCCCGTATAGGGGATACCCATGACCTCAAGCAGGCCCTGAATGCCGCCGTCTTCACCCCATCCCCCGTGAAGGACGAGGAATGCAAACTCTATCTTTTCGTTCCTTAAGACCTCGCAGATGTCCTTGCCTCTCACCGGCCTGTTGTCTCCAGCGGATTCCTG
>CAZPPU010000103.1:0-2030 GCA_964588515.1 uncultured Nitrospirota bacterium | reverse complement strand
CATCCACGGGCACGGCGTTATACCCGAGGGACTTCAGGGCATTGAGGACGGATGCGCCGCTTCTTAAAGAGACCTCCCTTTCGGACGATGCGCCGCCCATGAGGACGCCTATTTTTTTCACGGTCAGCATCCTTTAATCCTTATCTCCGGCTCAAGCGTTATGCCGGATGCCTCTCTGACCCTTCCCGAGACAAGCTCCATCAGCCTGAGGAAGTCGTCGGCCTTGCCCTCTCCGGTGTTTATGAAGAAATTCGCATGGACACTGCTTACTTCTATCCCGCCCGATTTCATGCCCTTGCACCCGGCCTCGTCGATCAGCCTTCCAGCGGACTGCCCCGTCGGGTTCTTGAACACACAGCCGGCGGACTTTTCCGAAAGCGGCTGGCTCTGCCTTCTCCTTGCTAAGAAATCCTCTATCCTCTTGGCAACGGACTCCGGCCTGTCTTTTCTGAGGGCCAGGGTTGCGGAAACGATTATCGCGCCGGGCGGCACTGCCGCTTCCCTATAGCCGAAACCGAGCCTGCCCGCCTCCAAGGACTTAAGGGCGCCGTCTTGCATCATCAGAGCGACTTCGATAAGGACATCCTTTATCTCAAAGCCGAAACTTCCTGCATTGCCCGCGATTGCGCCCCCGAAGGTGCCGGGTATTCCGGAAAGCCCTTCCATCCCGGTAAGCCCTGATTTCCTTGAAAGGGCGATTATCTTTTGAAGGCTCAGACCTGCGCCCGCCTTTATCAGGACATCCTGTCCCCTTTCCTCGGTGCGAAGACCTTTAAGCCCCTCAAGCGAGACGACCACACCCCTTATGCCCCCGTCCTTTACGAGGGTATTGGTCCCGCCTCCAAGCGGGACCGCCTCTATGCCGTGCCTTTCGGAGACCTCAAGCGCCCTCTGCAGGGAATCCGTATCCGAAGGCCGCACGAAGACATCGGCCGGGCCGCCGAGCCTCAGGGATGTATGCATCCGCATCGGCTCATCCCTGCTTGCATCCACCCCGGGCAGGGAGAACAATTCCTTTAATGTCTCTTTTTTATCGAGCGTCTTCATCCGCCTTAAGCCTCTTTAGAATTTCTTCGCCGACCTTGTAGACATCACCTGCGCCGAGCGTAAGGAGCGTATCGCCCGGCTTAAGCGCGCCAAGGACATGCCCTATGAGCTCCTCTCTATCGCCCATATATGCGACGGCCGGATGCCTGAGCAGTAATTTCTTGCAGAGCGCCCCCGAGGTCACGCCCTCTATGGGCCTTTCACCTGCCGGATAGATATCCATGAGGAAGACCCTGTCTGCGTCCCCGAATGCGCGGGGGAATTCGTCAAACAGGTCCCTCGTCCTCGTATACCTGTGGGGCTGGAATATGACGGACAGGGTCCGTTTTCTTGCGGATTCCCTCAGGGCCTTAAGCGTAGCCTTGATTTCGGCCGGGTGATGCCCGTAGTCGTCATAGACCGCAACGCCCCGGGCCTCGCCCTTAAACTCAAGTCTCCGCCCGATGCCTTTAAAGCCCGAAAGTGCCTCTTTTATCTTCTCCGGCTCTACCCTCAATTCAAGGGCGACCGCAATGGCCGCAAGGCTGTTGAGGACATTGTGCCTTCCGGGGAGCGCAACCGTGAAATTGCCTAACTCCTTGCCCCGCAAGGCCGCATCGAAGCTCACGGACATCCCCTTTGTCCTTAGGTTTTTCGCCCGGAGCTCCGCATCCTCCGAAAACCCGTATGTGAGGGTGCGCCTGTGGACATGGGGGATGAGGGCCCTGATGTGCCTGTTGTCCGCACAGAGTATGGATATCCCGTAGAAAGGCGCCTTGTTCATGAAAGAAAGGAATGCGGCCTTGAGGGCCTTCATGGTCTTAAAAAACTCCATATGCTCCCTGTCTATGTTCGTGACCACGCCGATGGTGGGGGAGAGCTTGAGGAACGAGCCGTCGGATTCGTCCGCCTCGGCCACGAGGAACTCGCCCTTCCCGAGCCGTGCGTTGGTGCCCAAGGCGTTGAGCCTTCCGCCTATGACGACGGTGGGGTCGATCCCTGCG
>CAZPPU010000102.1:0-6653 GCA_964588515.1 uncultured Nitrospirota bacterium | reverse complement strand
CCGGCTTATACTTTTCTTTTATGTGGTCTATGGATAGGCTTATGAAATTAAGCGGGTTTTTTATCTCATGTGCGATGCTCTTTGAGAACTGGCCTATGCCGGCCATGTGCTCGGCCTTTCTCAGCCGCTCCCTGAGCTCGTGCTCCTCTTTCAGTTTTCCGACCATGTAGTTGAAGCTCCGCGTAAGCTCCCCTATCTCGTCTTTCCTCTTCGTATGGAGGACATGGTTGAGGTCGCCGGATGCCACACTGCGGGCCGCCCTGACCGTTTCTTCTATGGGCTTTGTGTATCGCCTTGCGAGGAAGACCGCAAGGACCGTGCCGCTGCCGAAGACCGCCATGGCCGCAACGACCCTCCTTATGACGCTCGTTTTAAGGAATACCGAGAAATCCTTCGTATCCATCGCAAGGTGTATGTAGCCCATGTGCTTGCCCCCTGCCCTGACGGGGATGACCACATTGTATTCCTGCCCCTCGCCCGTAACCGGCTCGCCTAATTCGGCCTTGAATATGAGCTCTTTTTTCCGGTTTGTAATCCACTTGCCGATATTTGCGGGGTTTGTGCTTGAGATTATCCTATCCGATGTGCTTATGACGGAAATCTCCTTCACCCCCTTGGGGTTGAGTTTTTCGAGGTAGTTCTTAAGCCCCTTTGCGTCGGCAATGCCGGCGCTTGACGCCTCGTCGAGCCCGGCCCTTATGGCCTTGGAGAGCTCCGATGTCTGCCGCTCGAATTCGTTATACATCGCCTTCTCGGTCTGGTAGTAAAGGAAGATGAGGGCGCCGGTGAGGGTCAGGTTCAGGGCGAGCATCATCAGAATGAGCTTCCGGTTCAGGGAAAGCCTAATGCGGGGGGGCCGTGCCCCCTTAAGGAAAAAGTCTTTAATCATCGGACACAGGCCTAATCATCGGACACAGGATAGTATATTAGATTTTCGATGCCTTCCGGGACGGCCCAGTAAAGGGCCTGCGCATCGGCCTCATCGAGCGTAACCTCTATTGCGGTGAAGGGCTTCCCCCAAACTGCATTCCAGACCGTAAGAAGCGGCCTCGTTGCATACCATTTTGCAAAACGGCAGAGCCGGGCCGGAAGGGACAGAATCCCTTCCCTAAAGGGCCTCACCGATACGAGCACGCCTTCGCTCATCCAGAGGCTGTAGCTTCCGGGCATGTCTTTGAGTTCGAGGGCCTTTATATCGAATGTGTCCGTTGTCGCCTCCTCCTCTTCATCCGGCTTTTTGGGCTTTATCTTTTCCCGCCTCGGTTCAAGGAGGGCGCTTTTATTCAGGAGCTTTACGGGCTTGGCCGGAGCCTGCGACCCCCAGAGCCGGGCCCCGCGGACCTGCCACTCCTTAAGGACGGAGCCGCTCCCCTTTAGATAGACCTTCTTTTCGTTGAGGTCCAAAACAAGATAAAGGGCAGGCTTTCCGGCAAGGGCAAGCTCGGCCTTGAGAAGCCGGTTTTCATCCCTCAGCCTCTCAAGAGCGGGCGGAGCGGCCGCGCCACCGGAGGCAATGAAAAAGACAGCCGATATAAGGGTGATTGTTTTTATCCACATCTTAAAAAATCAATACCTCCGCACCCACGGGCGCGGCGTTAAAAACGGCCTTCAGGTCCTCGTCGCCGACCCTGATACAGCCGTGGGTGACATTCCTGCCGAGGAGCCTCGTGTAGAGAGTGCCGTGTATGAAATAGCCGTTTCCGAAGCCGAGGGCGTAGTCCCCCAAGACCCCCTCTTCCACCCTTCCGGCAATGCCCTTCGGGATGTTTTCGCCCTCTTCGATAAAGGCCCAGTCCGGCTTTATCCAGTTTGGGTGCACGAACTTCGTCTTTACCGTGTAAACGCCCCTCGGCGTGTCGAAGACCCACTGCCGCTTGCCTGATGGGTCCTTAAGAATACTGCCCGAGCCGCTTGAGATTACGGCCTCCCTGAGGGTCCTTTTGCCGTTCTTAAGAAGGAGCCTGTTCTTTCCGGTGTCTATGACTATGTGTATGCCGCCCGGCGAGAGGTCCGCTATTTTCTTTTTGAGGGCCGCATTTTGCGCCTTGCTTGGGGTTGCGGCGCGGGGGCCGGAGGTGTTGCGGCGCCCGCGGCCTGCGATGTAAAAGCCTGCGGCCTCCGTCAAAAAAAGACATGCAAGCAGGATGATTAAAACCTTTATCACGCGGGGCCGTGCCCCCTTTAGCCCCCTCATGGCTTGCCTGCCGCGGTGGTGAGTTTATTAGTGTGGTCCATCGCCCCTACGATAGTCACCGGGGTGCCGACATCGATAAGGTCGTAGACCTCGGCCATATGCCTGTTTTCGAGGGCGATGCACCCGTAGGTCATCCCCTGCCTGCCGCCGCCGTGGATCTCAACGAGACCGCCTATGCCTGCGCCGGCCGGAATAAGCCCCTTTGCCCTGGCCTCTGCAAATTGCCTTCTGTCTTCATCGTTTGGGTAGTTTATCAGGAGGGCCCTGTAATAGCGGCTCCGGGGGAGCTTCCTTATTATTTTGTACCTGCCCTCCGGGGTGGCGTTATCGCCCTGATAGAGCTTGTCCGAAAACCCGTTGCTTCCTATGTTGATATCATAAGTCTTTTGGGGGAGACCGTTTCTGTAAATTACGAGTTTTCTGTCTACCTTGCTTATTACGACGGCATAAGTCCCTCTGACTTTGGATTCGGAGAGCGTGGTCTCGACCATCTCCCGCCATTTCGCCACCTGTGCCCGGTCGCCGTAGCGGCTGATTATAGGACGGATTCCCCCCTCGGCGGATTCCATGTATTCCGATACGCTTTGGAGTTTTTCCTCCGAGGCCTGATATTCGCCCCTTTCATAGAGGGCCTCGGCCTCCATGAGATACACCTCGGCCTTCGTGCAGTCGGCCCTCGAAAGCCTCCCTTCGTTGAGCATGCATGTCAGATTGCCGAGTGCCTTCACCTTTGCCCTGTAATAGTCGATTTGCCCTTTGAGGTAAACGGACTTCCGCGCCTTTTCGGCCTCTATCTTTCCGGATAGTTTTTCGCCCTGCCTGAGGATATCCTTGAACCGTGTGGAGACGGGCTTGTAGTCTCGAAACCATGGGAGCCGGGCCTCCTGCCTGATAATGTCTTCCCTGCCTTGTCTCAGCGCCCCTTTGTATTTACCGTACTCTTCGGGGGCATAAATCCCGGCGCCTGCCTTCCAGAGGCTGTGCTCCTGTATCTCAGCGAGCCTGACCTCTGGAGGCAGAGCCGGCGAACCGCATCCCGACAAAATCAGGACCGTCAGCAGAACTGTTAAAAGACTTTCTCTCTTAAGCAGTTACTTTTTCGCACCTACCTTCTCGAGCGCCATTTTGACCTGCTCCGAGACTGCCATTGCCTTGTCCTTTACGGCATTGGCCTTATCCGCGGCCATGGAATAATCCTCGCCGTCCATCAGGGTCTGGACCTCCGCAAGAGAATCCTCAAGACCTTTCACATCCGCCTTGAGGGCCTCTATGTCCGCCGCCGCGCCCTTGCCTCTCGGGGCCTTCTTAAGGAGCTTCTTGGCGTCCTCGACCGCGGTCTTTGCGGCCTTCTGCGCCGTCATGGCCGTCTGCTTAGCCTGCTCTTTCTTCTCCGGGAGCGCGGTCTTGAGGGCCTCCGCATCGGCCTTTACCTTTGCGAGCATCTCCTTGGCCTTTCCGTAGTTCTTGAAGACCTTGCCGTCCTGGGCCTTGACCTCGTCCATGGCCATAGTCAGGGCATCGTTAAGGAGCTTCGCATCCTCGGCCGCATACTTCTGGGCGCCCTCTGCTACGACGGCCTCGACTGCCGCCTTTGCGCCGTCTATATCCTCGGTCGGCTGTTTCGCACAGCCTGAAAGCAGGGCTATTGCAAAAAGCCCTATCAACATATACTTTAACATAGACTTCACTGAAATCACCTCCTTTCCATATTGGATTTTCAGAATCCGGCATTATACTGCAAACCGTATGCCGGATAAAAATATAATAAATTCAAGGTCATTAATGCAACAGGCCTCCCCATTCAGGGAACCGTCTTCTTATTTGGGGATTTTTAACTATACGGCACCAAGCAATCGGATTGGGTCTTGCAAGCCGTTGCAATGAGAGTCGAATTCTGCTAAAAGGTATTTATGGCGGAGATATTCGGGTTCGATGCGTACTCCCCGGGGGAGATTGCCGAGAAGGTCGAATCGGTCGGCGTCACAAAGGCAAGACTGCCTGCGCTTTCAGTCATGATGCTCGGTGTTCTGGCAGGCGCATTCATAGGTCTTGGCGCCATGTACTTCAATCTCGCCGTGTCCGATACATCTCTCGGCTTCGGCATAAGCCGCATCCTCGGAGGGGTTGCATTTTCTCTGGGGCTTGTCCTTGTCGTGGTCGCAGGAGCGGAGCTTTTTACGGGAAACAACCTCCTTGTCATGGCATGGGTGAGCAGAAGAATCTCTACCGCAGAGCTTCTTAAAAACTGGCTTATCGTATTCATCGCCAATGCCGTCGGCTCGGCCGGCATCGTGCTTTTCGTCATACTTTCGGGCCACTGGAAGATGGCAGGCGGCGCGGTCGGCGAGCAGGCCGTGGCTATTGCGGCATACAAGACATCGCTTTCGTTTGAAGAGGCGTTTTTTAGGGGTGTGCTCTGCAACCTCCTTGTGTGTCTTGCGATATGGCTCACGCTTGCAGGCAGAAGCGTGATTGACAAGATTATGGCAATCATCTTCCCGATTTCCGCCTTTGTTGCGGCGGGCTTCGAACACAGCGTTGCAAATATGTATTTCATCCCGCTCGGGATACTGCTCCGTAAATGGGGGCTTGTTACGCCTCGGGGTGCGGAAGACCTCTCATGGGGAGGGTTTATTCATAACATGATTCCTGTAACCGCAGGCAACATCATCGGCGGAAGCGTCCTTGTGGCCCTCGTCTATTATGTGATCTATCGGCGGACGGGGGTGATTAAAAGCAGATAGGTCTGCAGGGCTTGCCGCGGTAAAAGTCAACATGGTCCCGATACGAGGATATCATCCGATGCCGCACTCGAAGAACTGCCTTTACGCCATGAATATAAGAAGGCAAAGGATTATACAGAGATAAGAAAAGAGGTCTCCCCACCTGGAGTAGAAGCTCCGGGTGGAATCCGTATGCATGTCCTCGGTGAGGGCCTGCCGCTTAAAAAGCGAGCTACTTTTGAGTATCCTCCCCGAGCTGTCCACGAACCCCGAAACCCCGGTGTTTGCCGCCCTTATGAGGGGCTTTCTGTTTTCGACCGCCCTTAGGACGGCCATGGAGAAGTGCTGATAGGGGCCCGTGGTCTTCCCAAACCATGCATCGTTCGTAATCGTGACGATAAAGTCCCCGTCCTTCCGGTAGAACTTCCTCACAAGCCCGGGGAATATTATCTCGTAGCAGATAAGAGTGCCGAACTTGCCCATCGGGGTTTGGGCCTTTATGTGCTCCTTCCCCGGGGCATAATCCCCGATGCCCGCGGCCAACTTGTCTATGAAAAAAAGCGCCCCCTTTAAGGGGACATACTCTCCGAAGGGGACGAGGTGTATCTTGTCGTATGTGTAGAGCGCCGAGCCGTCCCTTCCAAGGAGTATGGCGCTGTTTGCGAGCCTTCCCTCGCCCTTTACCGTTACGGCCCCGAAAAGCAGATAGGCATCGAGCCCCTTTTGGAAGTCCATAAGCTCCGCCGTGAGTTTTTCGTCCGCGCCGAAGTAAAAAGGCACGGCCGTCTCGGGCCAGACGATGAGGTCCGGCCTCCGGGCGTTTACGGCCGCGGTCATCTCTTTATATATCCCGATGACCTCGCTCTGGTATGCGGGGTCCCATTTGAGGTCCTGCTCTATATTGCCCTGCACGATGCTCGCTCTCATCGCCGCGCCGGGCCTTTTTTCATTAAGCCGCATATGCCCGTAAAAGAGCGCCCCGGCAATGGCCGCCGCAAGAATGACCCCGCCCGTCGCAGTCGGGGTTAGGGAAAAGAGGGGCATCCGTCTTTTCCTTTGCCTCGCTATGGAGATGTCCGCAAGCGCGCCGTTTACCGCAACTACGAGATAAGAGACGCCGTAGACGCCCGTCATATCCGCAATCTGTATGACGGGCAGGAACTTATACTGCGCATACCCAAGGCTCGACCACGGGAAACCCGTGAAGGCATACGACCTCAGGTATTCGAGGCAGACCCATATGAGCGGGGCAAGGAGCATCGCCGGCAGTTTGCTCCTCGACATCTTGTATGAGAAAAGCGACGCAAAGGCCGCCGTGTAAAGGCTCATGTAAAAGGAGAGTAAGAGCACGATTGCGAGGCTCGGAAGGAGAGGTATTCCGCCATAGTGGTTCATCGAGTGGTATATCCAGTACTGGGTCCCGAAGAAATAAGGGACGCCCATAAAAAACCCGGCCCAAAACGCATTCCGCGGGGACATCCCGTAAACAGAAACCAAAAAAGGCGCAAGCGCAACCCATGCAAGCGGGTAGAGGTCGAATGTGGGGAAGCAAAATACGAGCGCACCCCCTGAAATCAGAGGCGGCAGATGCTTTTTCATGCTCCCCAAATTCATCATCCGAGCTTGACAACGAAAATCGAATTATGTAAACCTTACTATGGGGCTACGAGCCCCTGCGTCATTGGGTGAGGGCAGTTAGCTCAGTCGGTAGAGCAGAGGCCTGAAAAGCCTCGTGT
>CAZPPU010000101.1:5056-6780 GCA_964588515.1 uncultured Nitrospirota bacterium | reverse complement strand
TCGCCCTCGGTTTCTCGCCGTCACCCGTGAGGGCGAGCCTCTTTTTGAGGTCCAAAAGAGGGATTACCTTCCCCCTCAGGGATGTAACCCCTAATATGAAGTCCTGCACCCGCGGGACCGTAGTTACATTCTGCGGCCTTAGAATCTCCTCGATATCGGAGACCTTAAAGGCATAGTCCTCGTTTGAAAGCTTGAATATCAGGAGCTCGACCATCTCCGAGGCGATGCCTTCTTCCCCGGAGGGCGCGGCAAGCTCCGGCGGGGCGGCAGGCGTTTCTTCCGCATGCCCTTCCGCCGCCTGCATGTCTTCTATTGTTTCTTCTTGTTTTTCTTCTTGCTCAGGGGGAGGGAGAGCCGCGACAGGCACGGGCGCTTGCTCGGGCTCGGGGCCGGTTGTCTCCGATACCGAAGGAGGCCGTGCCTCCTTCGAGTCCTTGAGCTGTTTTCTTATTTTGGCAAGGTCCATCCTAAGTGGATAATTTTCTCATAAATATCAATAAAATGTAAAGGTCTGCCCTGCGGAAGTTATCGCTTTTTCAATGATGCCTTCAACTCTTTCAGCGAGATGGTCGGCTGTCCCCTGCGTTTTTCGATAAGTTTCCAGAAGGAGGCGCTTGTTTCAAGCACTACCCTTTCCCAGTCGTAGCCTTCCACGCCTACAATCACTGCGGCGGGCTTGCCCCTGCGGGTGATGACAACCCTGTCGCTCTGCGAATCGTCAATGTATTCTTTCAGACTCTTCTGCAATTCTCTGACGGCTACGGCTTTCATAATACCTCCTCCGTTGTTTTTCCATGAAGTTTTTCCCTTATCGCCCTGACATATACTATTTTCTTTTCTTCATCAACATCATAAAAGACCCGGTATGCTCCCATCCTTAATTCCCAAATGGGAGGCACTGCACCCCACGGCGGCACCAAATTAATCAAAATCTTCCGGTTCCTCGCCGAAGAAACGGGTTCATTCAAAAGATTATCCTCGACAGCGCGGAGTATCCGGTTTCTGTAATAAGGCGAAATATTCATAAGGTCTTTCACGACATCCTTTGCGAATTCTATTCTATACACTATATATACTTTTGCATATGCAAGTAATTCATGTCAAGACCGTCCGGATGTTGGATACGGGCAGGAATATGCGGTCGGGAGGTTGTCCCCTCTTTGGCAAAGAGGGGCGAGGGGAGATTATAAAATAAAGGGAGATTACTAACATTTGCCCGCAAATGGGCGGATGATATCTGTGCTAAACTAAGTCGATGGACAGGCTCAAACGCATCCTCGATGCGGACTACAGGCATTTTGATTTCAAGCGGGCGCTTGAGCGCGACCCGATAAAATTCCCCCATAGATACCGGAAGGCCGAAGACATAGAAGCCGTGGGCCTCATCGCATCCTCTTTTGCCTACGGCAATATCAAGGCGTTCATACCCGTGATAGAGGCCGTCTTAGGGAAAATGGGGGGAAGCCCTTACGGGTTCCTCTTAGGTTTCGATTCCCGGAAGCACGGGCGTCTTTTCGAGGGCCTAAGCTACAGGTTCCAGAAGACCGAAGACATAACCGCATTCCTTTATGTCATAAGCTCGGCATTGAAAAAATACGGCAGTATTTATAACCTGTTCAAGAAGTTTTACAATGATACCGACCCGGATACAAAGGCCGCGCTTTCCGTGATGGTGGACCGGATGCTCCAACTGTCCGGGGGGCCGCACTGCGGCCAAGACGGGG
>CAZPPU010000101.1:2241-5044 GCA_964588515.1 uncultured Nitrospirota bacterium | reverse complement strand
AGGCCCTCAGGAGGTTCGACCCGGAAGACCCGCTTAAATACGATTTCGTCCTCTGCCATACCGCCATAACGGGGGGCCACGGGCCCCTGCGTAATGACATCGGAAGGTTGATAAGAGCATGTCGTTAATGGTGTTTTTACCGCAGTCGCTTTATTTATTCGGGGTCTTTTATAAGCCGCTCCTTTATGCCGGCTTCGTTTTACAAACGGGATATCTTTTCATGAGGGGCATCGACTTAGGAAGGATTCCCGTGGTGGGCGTGCACGACACGCTGAACTTCCTATCGGCCTCACTCGTCCTATTTTCTTTTCCGGTGAGAAAAGCGATAAGGGCAGTGGCCGGGTTCTATCCTATGGTCTCCGGGGCCGCCGCAGGGTTTACCGCATTTTCCCTGCTTTCTCCGCCTTACGGGATGCCGCTTCCGCCCGTCTTAAGGACATACTGGTTTGAACTTCATGTCATACTTTCGTTTTTCTCGTATGCGCTTTTCGGCATCGCGTGCCTTTTGGGGATCGTTTATCGGAGGGAACATCGGGGGGGGTCGCAACCCCCTGTAGCCGTAGAGAGGGCGCAGTATAAGACCGCGCTCATAGGTTACAGCCTTTTTTCCCTTTCGATGATATTCGGCGGGATATGGGCGTATCTTGCGTGGGGGACATACTGGCTCTGGACGCCGAAGGAGCTATGGACGACCGTGCTCTGGCTTTATTACAGCCTTTATCTGCACGCAAGGCTTCGGGGCTACGAGCCCCCTCGCTCTTGGGCCGGAAGGCCCTCCGCGGTCTTGGGGATTATAGGTTTCGGGCTTGTGCTTTTTACATATCTTGGCGTGGGGCTCCTGATGAAAAGCTCCCATGCCTTTTAATCGGGCATGGAGCCGTTAATGATTAAATCGGGGGGGCTCGTAGCCCCATTGAGGTTTTTCCTATCGCTGAGGACTGCCTTATGGCTGTTCTTGGGACTGCTTTTATTTCTGCTTTACGGCTCCCTTGTCATGCCCGTGATGAAGGAGTTCGAGGGCATAAATACCGTCCCGCTTTTTGGCTGGCTCAGGCAAAGCGCATTGGGCGCCACATGGTGGCTCTGGGGGGCGATTGCCGTTTTGGGCCTGCTTACGGCAAATACGCTCATCTGTAGCGCGGAGTCCATAATCAAAAAGAGGCCGGGGCAGTGGCTTTTGACCCTTTCGCCTCAGGTCGTCCACATAGGATTTCTTTTTATATTATTTGCGCATCTTTTGAGTTCGGGCTGGAGCGCAAGAGCGCAGGTCTATGCAGGAGAGGGCACCCTGCTTCAGCTCCCCGAAGGGCTAATCCTCAGGGTCGGCTCCATAGAGGCAATATCGGATAAAGAGGGCTATCTCTCGGACTGGCGCGCGGAAGTCGCATATATAAAAGACGGCTCTGTGGTGAAAACCGCTAATTTAGGGCCTAACAAACCGTCTTTTTACAAGGGCACAGGGGTCTACCTTAAGGACATACGGGTAATACCGCAGGGGCCCGTTGCCCTACTTGAGCTTTCGAGGGAGCCGGGTGCGCCATGGGCATTTGCGGGCGCGATGCTCTTCATGGCCGGCACAGCCGGGCTGATTGTCCTAAAGGCAGGCAGGGAGAGATAATGGAAAAAGCGCTCGTTGTAATAGATATCGGAAACACTACGATTAGCATCGGGGTGTTCGTCGGCGAGCAACTTTCCGTCCGGAAATTTGATACCATGCCTTTTAAATCTCCCCCGGAGTATCTTGAGATATTACGGGAAAATGTAGTAGACAAAGGGCTTAAAGGAGTAGTAATATCTTCTGTGGTTCCGGGTTTGACGCCTGTCATGGCCGGGGCAGGAGAGGGGCTTTCGGGGCGCCCCCCCCTGATAGTCGGGCCGGGCGCTGAAACCGGGCTTAAGTTCGATGTCCCTGTGCCGGAGGAAGTAGGCGCAGACAGGATTTCCGCTTGTGCCGGCGCTGTGGGGCAATATCCGCCGCCTTTGGCGGTTTTGGATTTCGGGACGGCAACTACTGTGAATATCGTAGGCAGGGGTAATGTTTATAAAGGCGGGGCGATTTTGCCGGGACTTGGACTGATGAGGGATGTCCTTCATGAGCGGACCGCAAGACTGCCCCGGATAGAGATACCCGGGCCTGCCGGTATAGGGGTCATAGGCAAGGATACGGAAAGTGCGATGCTCTCCGGCCTCTTCTACGGAAGCGCCGGGGCGGTCGAAAGGATTATCTCCGGTGCGGAAGAGGCCGAAGGAGAAATATATAAGGTGGTCGTAACCGGCGGGTATGCGTCTCTAATTTTGCCGTATCTGAGGAGGGATTATTTCTTTGAGCCGGTGCTTGTGCTTAAGGGTATGAGGGCGATATTTGAGAGGGCCTATGCATGAGCTGAGGAAAGACCCCTTCGGAAGGTGGGTTGCGGTCCTTGAGGACTCGCTAAGGCCCGGGGACTATGGGAAGCACCCGGAAGAGGCGGACTCGGGCCCCTGTATATTGTGCCCGGGCGGAGAAACGGAAACCTCCCCGGAGATAGCCTCTATAAAGGGCGCAGGCGGCTGGCTGAGCCGTGTGATACCGAGGCCGATGCCTGTCCTCCGGATAGAGGGGGACCTGGGCCGAAGGGGCGTGGGGATGTACGACAAGATGAACTGTATCGGGGCCAACGAGATAATCATAGAGACCCCGCATCATGATAAAAGGGCCGAGGACATGGGCCCCGAACAGATGAGAAGGGTTTTTACGCTCTATAAGACGAGGCTCACGGACCTCGACAAGGACGCACGCATCAGGCATGCGGGCATCTGCACG
>CAZPPU010000101.1:0-2231 GCA_964588515.1 uncultured Nitrospirota bacterium | reverse complement strand
TTGTGCGTATCAGGATATAACGGATGCGGAGCTCGACGACCTTGGCGTCCAGATGACTTCGCTGCTTCAGAAGCTCAGGCGGGCGCTCGGAGAGCCGCCTTATTACTATGTCCTTCACACCGCGCCCAACAGGATACCCCGGCGGGACCACTGGCACACCTTGGGCGACGATTTCCACTGGCATATAGAGTTCACCCCGAAGCTCATAAGCACATCGGGGTTTGAATGGGGAGTCGGCTTCTATGTAGTGCCGACATCTCCCGAGGATGCGGCTAAATACTTAAAGGAGGCTTAGGCAGATTAAGGTAATGCAGCGTAATCCCGATATTTCGGGACGGAATTCCTGTTCAATCAAGGAAGAGATGAAACTCTCCAATAGAGAAAGAGCATACATTCCACCTCTAAAAATCAAAGCATATCTTTTGTCCGAAACCCACTCTGTTGGAAAATCAAAGGCAAGGCTCTTACGCTCTATGGGTTTTGATGAGTCCAATGCCGACTTCCTAAAGCAAGGGTTGCTGTCTATTGCCCAAGCCGAGGAGATAAAAGAGACAATATCGTCCCTGCATGGTGTAAAATATGTAATTGAAGGTGAGATAAAGACACCGTCTGGAGGCTCGATTAGGATGAGAACAGTCTGGATTATCGATAAGGGTCATTATAGGCCGCGCTTTGTGACTGCTTATCCTGTATAAGTAAGGAGGTAGGAAATATGATTAAAGAATTGGATACGGTCGTTCTTACGCATAACATTGAAGAATACGAGCTTAAAGAAGGTGATATAGGGGCCGTGGTTCATTGCTATACCGATGGCAATGCCTATGAGGTCGAGTTTGTAACTGCCGAAGGAAGGACGGTTGCAGTCCTTACGCTTACGCCGAATGACATAAGGCTTATGAGCGATAAAGAAATACTTCATGTCAGGGAGATTGCAGGACAGAGCGCCTGAGATGTTTAGTATAGGGGAACGGGATTCCTACTTTACTGAAAGGAAGGGACAAGGTCGTGTCAAAGCAGGGGGCATCATGAAAGAGACCACTGTATGGGGAATCCATGCCGGCAAGACTGGCGATGCCGAACCGCTTTTTCTCAAGAAAAAGGTGATAGCAATCGGCTGGGAGAAGATGAATGACCTTTCGAAGCTTCAGGCTAACCGAGAAGCCTTTAAAGATGCCGTAGCTAAGACATACCCTGATAAGAAGCCCAATTCAATTCCAAACAATGCTGGTCAACTCTATCGTTTTATTCATGAGATAAAAATGAATGACCTCGTTGTTTATCCATCGAAAAGAAATCGTGAGGTTCATATAGGCAGGATTGCTGGGGAATATTCTTACGATCCCTCAGATGAAATGACTTATCCGCATAGGCGAGCCGTTAAGTGGCTTAAGTCCTTTCCCAGAACTACCTTCACTCAAGGTGCCCTGTATGAGATCGGTTCTGCTATGAGTCTATTCCAAGTAAAAAACTTTGCTGATGAATTTATAAGTGCTATAGAAGGCAAGGTAACACCTCAGCCGATCACCAAAGATGAGACGGTTAGTTATGTGATTGAAGATATCGAAGAGACAACGAGAGATTTCATACTGAAAAAGCTTTCCCAAGAATTGAAAGGGCATCCGCTTACTGATTTCATAGCCAATCTCCTTAATACCCTTGGATATCGAACCCGCATTTCCCCTGAAGGTCCAGACGGAGGAATTGATATTATTGCTCATAAGGATAAATTGGGATTCGAACCGCCGATTATTAAAGTTCAGGTCAAGAGCTCCGAAGGAAATGTAGGAGATCCTATTGTCTCAGCGCTCTATGGAAAAGTGGGTGCTAACGAATATGGATTATTGGTTACACTTGGAAAGTTCACAAATCAGGCGTCGAGCTTTGCAAAGAGTAAAGGCAATCTTCGACTGATCGACGGTGATGAACTCATAGAGCTTATTCTCACGCAATATGATCAGCTGGATTCCCGCTATAAGGGACTGCTTCCTTTGAAGAAGGTCTTTATTCCCGAGACAATAAGTGGAGAGCTGTAATGTGATCACACAAGCAATGTCAAGGTATGAGAAAGATTAAATATAGTAAAGATGTAGATGCCCTTCTTATCGAATTTTCGGATAGATCATGCCGAAGAAGAAGGTCAGATGATTATTCACTTCTCTAAAGACGGCGAGCCTGTTCTCCGACATTGTCCCTTCCTTTCGTTGAAGTAGGAAGGACTCCAGTTGCATTAT
>CAZPPU010000100.1:3947-6796 GCA_964588515.1 uncultured Nitrospirota bacterium | reverse complement strand
CCCATAAGTTCAACCGAATCCACCGAATGTATAAGCTCAAAAAGCCTCACCGCCTGTTTTGCCTTGTTCTTCTGGAGATGGCCTATCATGTGCCAGTAAATCCTCAAATTTGAGATTTGAGATTCGAGGTTTGAGATTTTCTCCGACGCCTCCTGAACCCGGCTTTCACCGAAGACCCTGAGCCCCGCCTTCACGGCCTCTTTGAGCCTCTCGGCACCCACCCCTTTTGAGACCGCCACGAGAGTTACCGAGGCCGGGTCCCTTCCTGCGCGCATTGCGGCGTGGGAGAGCCTCTTCATTACGGCGCTTATGTTTTCGACAAGCCCCAAGTCTATTTAGTGTTACTACTATACAGTCTATGCCGGGTCTATGTCCACATCCCCGGCAACCTCTCCGAGGGACTTTATCGCCTTAAGAAGCAGGTCGCGGGATGGGGCCTTTAGAAGGACCTTCCAGAGTTTTTTGCCCTTAGGCCCGAGTGTTTCCACAGGGCCCAGTGCCTCGGCCCCGCGGAGGTTCAAGGGCCCCTGCGCCCTGAGGGTTACAAGCGCGGTCTTCACAAACGGAGGGTATCTAAGGGCCTTTCTCTGGCTGAGTTCGTCTCTGTAAAACCCCTCGAAGTCAAAGCCCTTGATATATTTAAAAAGAGGGTTCGAGGGCGTCCGGCTCTGGATGAGCAGTTCGCCTCCCGGGGAAAGGTTTTCTCTCAGGTGGAGAAACTCCTGAAAGGCCCTCTCATGCGCCCTGAAATCGGGTATCTGGAGGTATGAGTCCCCGCTTATGACCCCGATGAGGGGGAACTTCCCCTTAAGCTCCGGCCTTCTTGCGATGACCTTTGTGCCGACAATCACACCGTCAACTGCGGGAAGTTTTTTAAGCCGTCCACCTACGAGCAAGGCGGGCGCCCTCTTGATGTGCGCTCTTACCTCTTCTTCGACCCTTTCTATTCCTACGCCAACCGGTTTGAGTTTATGGCCCCCACACTTTTCGCAAAGGTCCGATGCCCTAATTTCCCCGGCGCAGTAATGACATTTCAAACTGGGGGTACTGCCCCCAATATCGCAGGGGGCCGTGCCGCCTTTATGAAAGACAAGCGGTATGCCGCAGTTTTTACAGAGGGGGACATGGCCGCAGTCCGCGCACTCAAGCAGGGAGTAGCCTTTCCGGTTGATGACAAAGGCCGCACTGCCGGTCTTTGCAGCCTTATCGAGGAGTTCCTTTGAGAGGCAGGGGCTTGGGGGCACGGCCCCCTGCGATATTGCCTTTTTTGCGGACCTCATGTCTATGACCCGGACCCTGGGGGCATCGCCCCCTCCCATTTTGGGGACAGCGCCTCCGGCCAAAGGGTTAAGGATGGTGTATTTTCCCCTCAGGGCGTTGTAATAGGACTCGACCGAAGGGCATATGGAGCTGAGAAGGACGGAGGCGCCTTCGAAATACCCGCGCATGACCGCCACATCCCTCGTGTGATATTTCAAGCCGTCTTCTTTTTTATAGGCTGGGCTTTCCTCATCGAGCACCGCTATTAGGGAGACCTCCCTGAGAGGGGCGAATACCGCAGAGCGCACGCCTACCACGATATCCGCCCTGTTTGATGTCATGCGTTTGAGTGCCTCCCGCCTGAGCTTTTTTGTCATGCCGCTATGGAAAAGACAGGCCCTTTCGCCGGCTGTTTCCGAGACCGCCTTGAATACGCTTTCGGCCTGTGCTATCTCCGGGCAGAGGACGATTGCGCCTCTTACGCCTTCGCCGAGGAGGGCACAAAGAAGGGATTCCGCATACCCTGTGGAAGGCGCATGGAGAAGAAACCCCTTGTAAGCCCGCTTCTTTATCTGCTCTAAAACAGGGGTAAGAATTCCGGGGGGCCATTGGCCCCCCGCACCCCCCGTCTTAATGGATACAGTACCCAACTCGTAAGGATGGGGGCCAGGGGGAGGCACGGCACCAAGCGATATTGGCCAATGGCCCCCTGAAAACTCTTTTAATATCATCCCTTCTTTTGCGAGGTAGTAGCCGGACATCCATGTCATGAGATTAAGCAGGGCGTTGCTAAGAAAAGGCGTATTGCCGACTACGGAGCGTATCCCTTTTATAGGCCTTATGTGAGTGGTTTCCGCCTGCCTGAGGAGGATGCCTTTTTTGAGGGTATGGCCGACCTCCGCCTCTACGAGTGTCCCGGGGGCAAGACCCGGAGGCCCGCTATATGTAAGCGGGCCTAACTTGAGAGGGAAGACGACATCGTATAAGGCCATCAATATGCCGGGGCGCGTTGCCCCTTCGGAAGGAAGGCCTCGCAGAGCCTTCTTAGAACGCTCTTATGCTCGTAGAACCTGTCCCACGCCGATTTCCAGCCCTCAAGCAGGGTCTCCGGGGACATCTTCCGGGGCGTAAAGACCACATGACAGCCGTTATACCGGCTCCAGTCCGTATCGGTGATGCGCCCTTCTTTTTTGAGGCGGCCGTAGAGCGGGGATTTCGGGTACGGGGTGAGGATTGCAAAGTCCGCAAAGGAAAGCCCACTGCCGAGCGCAAAGTCCACCGTGCGCTCAAACACGCTTTCGTCGTCCGCATCGAAGCCGAATGCGAAAGTCCCGAAGACCCCTATGCCCGCATCCTGTATCACCTTCACGGCCCCCTTGTACTCTTCGGCAAGCCTGATGTGGTCCTGCCCGTAGTCTATGTCGTGGATTTTCATGTCGTCTTTATAGTGGCCGGGTGCGGCGTCCTTGAGGGACTGGTAGGTGTTTTCATAAAGGTGGTCGAAGCCCATATAAAGGAATGCACAGCCGCTTTTGGCCATGGCATCCAGGAACTCCCTGTCCTTGGCGACCTTCAGGGAGCCTACGCTG
>CAZPPU010000100.1:0-3937 GCA_964588515.1 uncultured Nitrospirota bacterium | reverse complement strand
CTCGAGCCTCTTCATGAGGCCCATGAAGTAGGCCTTGTTTTCATAGACGAGGTTGTCTACGATGAAGATGTTCTTTGCCCCGACGGTCTCTATCTCGGCCATGACATCGTCAAGCGGCCTTGACCTCAGCTTCCTGCCGTAGACCGCCGGGACATTGCAGTGTTCGCACGCATAGAGACAGCCCCGCGTCGTCTGAAGGGTCTCGACCGCACGATGCCCGTCGAGGGTCATGCTGTAGCCCTCGGTCTTTATGATGTCCCTCCTTGGGAACTGCCCGCTTACGCAGAACCGTCCTGCCGCGCCTGCGGTGTATACCCTCTTTAGCCGGCCCGCCTCGAAGTCCCCGAGGAGCCCCTGCCAAACGGGCTCGGCCTCTCCGACGACTACCGTATCCGCATGTCCGCCTGCCTCCTCCGGCAGGAGGGTCGGATGTATCCCGCCGATGACTACGGGCTTCCCCGCCCTCCTGAAGCCGTCGGCTATCTCATAAGCCCTGCCCGCCTGCGCGGTCATTGCGGTTACGGCTACGAGGTCCGCATCCGCGGAGAAGTCCACAGGCTCTATGAACTCGTCTATAAAGGCGACATCGTGCTTGGCCGGGGTAAGCCCTGCGACCGTAACCGGGGCAAGCTGTGGGAACCTGAAAGGCCACTGCGGGAACTTCTCCCACTTGGGGCTTACAAAGAGGATGCGCATTTAAAATTTTAGAATAATCACAGCCCCCCTTGCAAGGAGGGGTGTTTTGTGATAGAAGTCTTCTGAGGGGGGATTAAACCGGAAGGAGGAGAAAGATGGCTTACACGGCAAAGGACTACGGCCGGCTCATCGGCATGGAGGGCTTTAGCGAAACCCTCCTTAAGAACCACTTCACTCTCTATCAGGGATATGTGACCAACACAAACAAGGTCATGGACGCCCTCGCCTCGATGCTCACGGAGGGCAAGACCGGCTCGCCCGAGTATGCCGAGCTTAAACGGAGGCTCGGCTGGGAATTTAACGGCATGAGGCTCCATGAGTCCTACTTCGAGAACTTAGGGGGGAAAACGGCCATGGACAGGGCCGGAAGGCTCGGAAAGCGGATGGTCGAGTCCTTCGGCTCTTACGAGGCGTGGGAAAAGGATTTCAGGGCCGTGGGCTCTATGCGCGGAATAGGATGGGCCGCGCTTTATCAGGACGGCGGAAGGCTCATAAACTTCTGGATAAACGAGCACGATGTGGGTCATCCATCCGGAGGCAACCTCATACTCATAATGGATGTCTTCGAGCACGCCTACATGCTCGATTACGGCCTGAAGAGGGCGGACTACATAGAGGCTTTCATGAGAAACATAGACTGGAAGGCCGTCGAAGGCAGGGGTCGCTGACCCCCCCCCAGAAAGGAGAGCGACATGAGGGCGGAAATGGGTTATACTAAGATTGCTCTTGAGGATAAGATACTCCGGATGTACCCGGAAGTCCGGCGGCACGGCATAGCCGTAAGCCTCGACTTCAGCACTGAAAAAAACGCATGGATTGTGAAGTTCACGAAAAACGGCCATGAGCTTACGACGCACCTTGAGAAAAAAGATGCAGACGACTGCATGGGCGGCATTAAATGCGTCTATCTCGGAGTCCAGATAGGGCAGTTCATCAAAAACTTCGAGGAAAGGCGCTGAGAAACGGGGCGGCGGCCCGCCAAAAATCAATTAGGAGGTTTTCATGAAAACACCGATAGTGGATTTCGACCTTTGCGAGGGGTGCGGCAGTTGCGAGGCCGTCTGCCCGGAGGTCTTTCAGGTCAAGGACGACGGGAAGGCATGGGTCATAGGCGTGGATAAGTGCGGCTCGTGCGACTGTCAGGAGGCCGCAGACATCTGCCCGACGCAGGCGATAACATTCTCGGAGTAATCACGACCTGTGGGGGTCATTGACCCCCACACCCCCTTCCTTGCGGGCCTATGCGTCCAATCCTCTCCACTATGGCCTCAAGCAGGCCGTCCATGCCCGCCCTCACCTCGTCCGAAAGACCGAGCCCCGCCCGGACAATGCCCGGCTCGATTCCGAAAAGGACCCTGTGCTTGGGAAGCTCCCCCTTCAGCCTTGCGGCCAAAAGGAGGTCCGAAAGCCCTATCTGATGGGGGGAGAGCTTTGCGCTCAATACGGCTGGAATCTCTTCGCCCTCAAAAACCATAACACTGCCCGGGGGCTTGCCCCCTCTTACGGCATCCACAATCAGCAGGCAGTCCCTGTTTGCTATATAAGGGAGAAGGTCAAGTCCGGCCGTCCCCCCGTCGAGGACCTCGACTCCTTCGGACAGGCGGTATCTCTTTTTGAGCTCTTCGACCGCATGGACCCCGGCCCCCTCGTCGGTCATGAGGATGTTTCCGATTCCGAGCACAAGGATATTCATAACAGCCGGCGGTCTTTTAAGAGAGTTCTTTCAGCCTAAATTCGGCTTCTTTGAAATACGGCGAGCCGGGGAAGCTCTTAATGAAGAGTTCGTATTTCTTCTTCGCCTCTTCTTTTTTGCCCGTCTCATCGAGAAGCCCCGCCCACTCTATAAGCGCAAGGTCCTTGAAAGAGAGGGCCTTATAATTATAGAGGGCTTCGAGGTATTTCATCGCCTCATCGGGTTTGGCCTTCCTCAGGTAGAGCGTCGAAAGCTTATAGTATGAAAGCGGAAGGAACCGCTCGTCGTCCGGAAACCTCTCGTTGAGTTTTTTAAGTGCGGATTCCGCCTCGTCGTATCTGCCGAGCCCGAAGTAGGAGTTTGCCGTGTAGTAAAGCGACATGGCGGAGGGTTTTCTTTGGAATGCCTTCTTGAAGCTTTCGAGGGCCTTCTCCAGCCGTTCCGTCTCGGGCACCGGTCTTCCCTCGTAAAGCCCGTAATAGAGCCTGTAGCCCTCGTACTCGAAGGCCGAGGCCTGCCTTGCGGAATTGACCCGGTAAAGATAAAACCCGAGGGCCGCAAGGACTGATAGGCCCAAGCCCAAAGCGGCAGGGAACCACTTGCCGGTCGTCAGGGCCCTCGCTTTTCCTAAGACATCTTTTACCTCGACTTCTTCGGCCTTCTTTGTTTTAACCGGCCTCTTTTTTATCGCCTTAGGCATATACCTTCCTCTACACGCGGGGGCCCGTGGCCCCCAGCGCCCCTTGAACGAGCGCCCGCGATGTCTCAAAGACCAGCCCTATGCGCTCCGGCGCGATGCCCGCAGAGAGCAGGATTTTCACAGCCATCTCCTTCGTTATCATGTCCGAGGGGCTGTGTGTGTCCGTGTTTATGACGAGGGGGATGCCGAGTCTCGATGCCTCTTTTGCGACATGCCCGTTTGAAAGACAGTGGCCTTTCCGGGCCGTAATCTCAAGGGCGACGCCCTTTTCTTTGGCAAACAGGAGGTCTTCCTCCGTTATGAGGCCGGGGTGTGCGAGTATGTCCGCGCCCGCCTCTATGGCCGCACGGTTTGTGCCCGCCTCTACCGGCTCGACAATAGTCTCGCCGTGCACGACTACGATTCCCGCGCCGAGGGCCCTTGCCTCCTTGACGAGGTCTCCGATTAAAGAGGGCGGCGCATGGGTTATCTCGGCGCCTGCGATTACATCTATCGGGAGACGGCCCTTGAGCAGGTTCAACGCCTTCCTGAGCCTCGGCACGGCAAAGTCTATGTTTGAGGCGTCCACATGGTCTGTGATTGCAATCGCCTCATAGCCTTTGTCCACAGCCCTCTTTATAAGCTCATAGGGCAGTAGCTCGCCATCGCTTAGGATGCTATGAGTATGAAGGTCTATCATTGACTGAATACTATAACATCATTCATAAATCTATACTACCCCTCCACCCCGTGCTTCTTGAGCTTCCTGTAGAGGGTTGCGAGGTCTATGCCGAGGGCCTCCGCAGTGGCCTCCTTGTTGCGCTTGTACGCCTCGTAGGTCTCTATCAGTACCTCCCGCTCGTAGTCCT
>CAZPPU010000099.1:0-6816 GCA_964588515.1 uncultured Nitrospirota bacterium | reverse complement strand
GAACACCGATGAGCTTAAGGCGATAATCGGCAAAGAGAAGCCTTCGTGGGTCGTGCTTGACGGCTACAGCTTCGCCTCCGATTTCCAGAAGGAGATTAAAGACATGGGGCTCAGGCTCCTTGTCATTGACGACTTTGCGCACCTCGGGCATTACTACGCAGATATAATCCTCAACCAGAACTACGGGGCGGAAACTTTCAAGTATAATGCAGAACCGTACACGAGGCTCCTCCTCGGCACAAAATACATCCTTCTCAGGCGTGAATTCCTGAAATGTAATGATTCTGCGAGGAAAATCCCGGCGGTAGCAAAGAACCTGCTCATAACTTTGGGAGGGACGGACCCGGAAAACCTGACACTGAAGGTCCTTAAGGCTGTAAATCTTATTGCCGAGCCTCTTGCCGTAAGGGTCGTAATCGGTGCAAGCAACCCGCACTATGAGTCGATTAAGAAGGAGGCGAGCGGAAGCAAACACGATATGGAGATATTAAGGGGCGTGGAGGACATGGCCCCTCTTATGGCATGGGCCGATGTGGCGGTCTCAGCCGGCGGGACGACCGTATGGGAGCTTGCCTTTATGGGCGTACCCTCTCTTCTTTGCATAATAGCCGATAATCAGGAAAACTCCGTAAATGCCCTGTCGGAGGGCGGCGTTTTTGCATCTTTAGGATGGGGAAAGGACAGGACGGAGAAAGAAATTGCAAGCGCGCTTGAGGCTGTAATAAAAGACAAGCCCCTGAGGCAGAAGATGCACGAAAAGGCCAAGGCCCTTGTCGATGGAAGAGGCGTTTACCGGGTTATGGAAGAGATGAAAGGGAAATTAAAAGAGCAGGCATCTCTATTAAAAAGAGACTTCGAGTTCGAAAACCTGAAGCTCATAAACTTCATAAACCTAAGCCCAGAAGAAAAGAGGACGGTCCTCGCATGGCGGAATTCCAATGAGATTAGAAAGTGGATGTTTACGGACCTCATAATCTCCGAAGAAGAGCATCTCGGCTTTATAGAGGGCCTTAAGAGGGATGAAAGGAATTTTTACTGGATGGCTCTGGTGGACGGCGCCCCTTCCGGGATGGTAGACGTCCAAAAGACAGATTTCGGAAACAGAAGCGGTCATCTCGGCATATATTCGATTAGAAAGGGAACCGGAAGGCCCATGCTCCGGGGGCTCATGCGCCTCTGGTTTGACATCATGGATATGCGCACATTAAAATGCGAACTTATGGAGGGTAACGAGCGGGCATATAAGCTCTATACGGATTTTGGCTTTGCAGAAGATAAAATTCATAAGCGCTATATCGAAAAAAACGGCATGGGGGTTGGAATAATCTCAATGACAGCCGGCAGGGGCAACTGGCTGAAGAAAGGTAACCGCGGAGCAGGCGAGACCGTAAGGCGGATACTGTAAAAAGCATGGAGATAGCGGGCAGAAAGATAGGCAGGGGCCATCCGGTCTTCATCGTGGCCGAGATGTCCGCAAACCACAATCAGGACATTGACAAGGCCATAAGGATAATCAGGGCGGCGAAGGAATGCGGGGCCGATGCCGTAAAGATACAGACATATACAGCCGGCACTCTCACGATAGATTCCGACAGAGAATATTTCCGGATAAAAGGCACCCTCTGGGAAGGGGAGACGCTCTACAGCCTCTATAAAAAGGCATATACACCGTGGGAGTGGCACCCGAAGCTCAAGGAAATCGCCCAAGGCGATGGGATAATACTGTTTTCCACCCCCTTCGACAGGACCTCCGTAGATTACCTAGAAAAGATGGATGTCCCGGCCTACAAGATAGCCTCTTTCGAGCTTGTGGACATCCCCTTGATAGAATACGCGGCCTCCAAAGGCAAGCCGCTGATAATGTCAACAGGCATGGCCACACTCGAGGAGATAGAAGATGCCGTCAAGGCCGCCAAATCCGCATCGGGGCTCGCCCTTCTTAAGTGCACAAGCGCATATCCCGCCCCGCCGGAAGAGAGCAATCTCCGGACCATCCCGGACCTCGCCTCCAAGTTCGGGGTCGTCCCCGGGCTTTCCGACCACACGCGGGGCATCGCGGTGCCGGTGGCGGCGGTGGCCCTCGGCGCATGCATCATAGAGAAGCACCTTACGCTTTCAAGGAAAATGCCAAGCCCGGATTCTGCCTTCTCGCTTGAGCCTGAGGAGTTCAGGGAGATGGTCTCCGAGGTAAGGGTGGCGGAAAAATCCATAGGCAGGGTCTTTTACGGCACGACCCGTGAGGAGGAAAAGAGCAGGGTCTTCAGGAGGTCTCTTTTCGCCGTAAGGGACATAAAGGCCGGTGAAACATTAACCGGGGAAAACATCAGGTCGATAAGGCCGGGGCATGGACTTCCGCCTAAGTTCCTGAAAGAAATTGTGGGGAAAAAAGCTAAAGCGGATATAAAGAAGGGAACTCCTCTGACATGGGACGCCATAAGTTGACCCGTTCCCCTGTCCGGCTTTTAGGGGCATCATGATGCGCCTGGCCCTCGTCGAATACGAAGACGAAGTAAAGTCCATGCTTGAAAGTCCGGATGTCGACCATGAAACGGTCAAATGGATTGCGCTTTCCCCTTTTGCCGCCGTAGAGCTTCAAAAAAGAAATATACCTTTCGAGATAATCGAAAAGTATTTTGACGAAGAAAAGCTCTGGGACTTTACCGGCATGAGGACTTACGGGACGGCAAACGAACTGATAAGGGTTGTGGACGCCCGATTGAAGGCGGAAACCCCCGAGTTCCGCAAAGCGGACATCGATGTGCTGAACTGCTATAAATTCTATCTCATGAGGCTTTTTGACGGCATCGCGGGACGCGTATTCATGTTGAGAAGCCTTATAGCCGTCCTCCGGCCGGAAGGCATATATGTATGCAGGACCGCCCCCCCTCCCTCCATGGGGCAGACTCCGTTTTCCTCAGACGAAAAGATTTGGGCGGAAATACTCTCCGCGGACAATTGGGGCGTGAAAGTATTCTTCCTCGATATGCCTTTTCAGAAAGGACGGCCCAAAGAACCCGTCTCTCCGCTTAGGGCCTTCAAGAACGCCGTGCAATATTTTCCCCGCTTATGGAACCTTGCCCATTTCATCAAGAATGTATTGCTCAAGATAGGGCTTCCCCTGAGCGTAAAGAACTGTCTGCTCAGGAACAACATACTTTTCCTCGGCCCTCTTTACGACTGGCAGTATGCGATGCCGATTCTGCTGAAAAACGGAAACGGTGTTCGTTACATCGAATCCTACCACCCGCCTTCTAAGGGGTCCCTGCCTTCCGGCGTACGCCTGCCGGAGGACCATGACGAATACCGGAGGCTTTTCGTCATAGGGGGAATAAACTGCTACCCCATCATGAAAAAGCGAATCGAGCGGATATTCGCCGAAGGCGCCGGTTTATTCCTTTATAGGCATAAAGAGATAGTCCGCTACCTCGGGAAAAACAACATAAGGGCTGTAGGGTTTTCCGTATTGGCCGACGGCCCTTTGTGGATGATAGCCCAAATAGCCAAGAAGCTGGGCATCCCGACCATCGTCTGGTCCCACGGCTTTGACCCCTGCGACAAAAGAAAGATTTCAGGCGAAGAGATGCTCTATACGGATTATGTATTCCTCCAGGGAGAAGGGCATAAAAAGCTGTATGAAGAATTGCATGAAGAATATGTTTTCACCGCAGTGCCGGTCGGGTCCGAGAAAATCCGGCTTACCGGACTGACGACCGGCGCAAGCGAATACATCCTCTATCCAACGGTGATATACTTCCAGAATAACCTTTATTTTCAACGCAGACCGCCTTTCCACCTTTCCAACAATATCTACCCCATCCAAAAGGTCTTCATCGATTACCTCAACGCCGTAAAGGACACCGATGTGGTCTTCAAGATTTATCCATATGCATCGTATAGAGTGCCTCCCGTCGAAATAACCAACCCGAGGATAAAGACCGTAAGGCATGAAAAGACATTCAGAGACCTTCTTTTGGGAGCAAAGGCCGTAATCCTTGATTACTCCATGACAAACATGCTTTATGAGTCTGTTTCTACCGAGAAACCGGTGTTTGTGCTTAATAAAATTTACCCTCTCCCCGAAGAAGCCGTGAGCCTCTTGAGGAAAAGGGCGGTAGTCAGCGACGACCCCGTGGAGCTGGTAAGAAGGCTTGACGAATTCCTTACGACAGGCCGATATCCGGCCGATATCGCAAACCGCGACTTTCTGAAATATTACGCCACATATAAGGACGACGGGCAAAGCGCATACAGGGCTGCAAAGGAAACCATAAAGTTGATGCGGAATGTTAAAATAGTCAAGTGCTGAAATGGGCAAGACCCGGGTAATAATCGAGGCCAACTCCAATTTCCACCACATCGCCGGCGAAGACCTCTTCAAGGGCAATGACGAGCGGTTTGCGGCATACAGGCGGAAGTGGAAGGAATGGCCGGAGACATTCCATGCAGGCGGATTCCCTCTTTTCATGGATGTCGAGGTCACGAGCGCCTGCAACCTCAAGTGCCCCTTCTGCGCGACGACCTTCCGGGGCGCAAAGATTAAAAAAGGCTTCATAACGGAACAGGTCGTAAAGAAAATAATAGACGAAGGCCGGGACAAAGACCTCTACGGCGTGAAATTCAATATCAGGGGCGAGCCCCTCCTTCACCCTCTGCTCCATGAGTTCGTAAGATACGCAAAGGCGAAGGGTCTTATAGATGTCTACTTCAACACGAATGCGATGCTCCTCACGGAAGAGGCGGCCCGGAGGCTCATAGACGCCGGGCTCGACAGGCTCTCCGTGTCGTTTGAGGGCTACACAAAGGAGGTCTATGAAAAATACCGTGCGGGTGCGGACTTCAAGACCGTCCTTAGGAACATCGAGGGCATACAGGGCCTTAAAAAGAGGTTGGGCGCGGGCCATCCCAAGGTCCGCATCCAGACCGTGATGCTCCCGGAGCTTGAAGGTTCTTTCGAGGAATATAAGAGGTTCTGGTCGGGCATTGCCGACGAGGTCGGTTATCTCGACTACAAAGAGATGAAGACCAAGAAAAAAGGCATTGCCTTCCCATGGGCGTGCCCCCAGATTTTCCAGAGGATGGCCCTCTGGTGGGACGGCACTCTTCTTCCGTGCAACCATGACGACGACGGCCTCCTTGCCTTGGGCAATGTCAATGACATTTCCGTTGAGAGCGGATGGGGCTCCCTTGCCCTGACCAAGCTCAGGGAGACCCATAAGGCCTGCCGGGCCCATGAGATTCCGGCCTGTGACGGCTGTTACCTGAGGGACAGCGAGATACTGAAGCTCACCGAGAAGACGGCTTAAAGCGCACGGGCCGGCGAAACCAAACGGGGCCGCATTAAGGTTTCATGTGGCCCTTGACGAACTCCTCGATGAAGAGGTCGGTTACGGCGTCGTTAAAAAGGGCCATGTCGAGCTGTTTTGTGTAAGCGGTGAGCTTCCCCATGACGACGAGTCTTTCTTCTATATCCTCCTTCCTGTATTTGGTTAGCGAGGCGTCTATCACATCCTCGGTGACCGAAACCCTGAAGTCGAGCCGCCTTAGAATCTCCCTTATGAGCCTCACCCTCCTCCGTCTCCTGTCCACTGCCGCGCCCCCGCCCTTGAAGAAGAATTTTATATAGTTGTCGTTGAGGTTTTCTCCGGCATAGGCCTCGACCATCGAGAAATGATAGCCGAGTCTTATCGAGAAGTTCATGTAGTTTTCCGAGACGATCGCATATCTTTTTGCGCCTATCTTTTGGAGTTCGTGCTCCGGGATGGATGCGGTGTTTGCGAGCATCCCTAAAAAACCCTTTGCGTCTACCGGCCGGGGACCGGGACATCTCATCGCCCTCATGCCCTTCAGGAATGCGGCGAAGGTTATCGAAAGCACATCGTCCGGCCCGACTTTTCCAAGTTCCGTCCGGAGCCCTCCGCCTATGTCGAGGATGCGGGCGTCTACGGGCACGCCTGCCCTGAGGGCCGAGGTCTGCTCCCCTATGCGCTTTGCATCCCCGGCCTCGGCGAATGCCACTGCGGACATGAGGTCCTCGAAGGTCTCGATTGCCTGCCCCCTGCCTGTTTTGAAAATCTCGGTCATGGCCGTCTCGTGCGCAAACCTCGTTATGTCGTGGAGGGTCCTGCACCTGCCGGGCGCAAAACCGGGCGAGTCCGGCTCTATCAGGCGTAGCGGGACTATGTGCCTTAGGACGGCATCGAGGCTCTGGAAGATGCGGGTATCTCTGAACGGCTCTTTCTCCGGTTTTGCGTGCTTTATCAATTCCTCGACCTTGCCCTTGTAGACATTTCCGTTTACGGCATCCACCGTAATGTCTTCGCCGTCTTTAATCAGGGTTGTTGCAGAGCAGGTATCGAGTATGGCAGGCACCCGGTATTCCCTTGCGAGGGAGGCCATGTGCCCGGTTGCGCTCCCTATGTCGGTGATTATCGCGGACGCCTTCGTCATGACGGTTACGAACTTGGGCGATGTATGCCTTGCAACGAGCACGGCGCCGTCCGGGAAGCCCTTCAGGTCTTCTTCGTCCTTGAGGACGAACGCCTTTCCCCATCCGATGCCCTTGCAAGCTATGACCCCTTTATCAAGCGCTATCTCATAGCCCTCCACCTTTAAGGGGATGCTCCTGCCCGCGGAATTCATCATCTTTAAGGGCCTGCTCTGGAGGATGTAGAGCCGGCCGTTTTCCCCTATTGCCCATTCGATATCCTGAGGCTTTCCCACAAGGCTTTCGATCATGCGGCCATAGCGCACCAGGGCGAGTGACTCTTGCCTGGAAAGCCCCGGATCGCTTCGCCCTTTCCCGCCCACCTCCCCCCC
>CAZPPU010000098.1:0-6919 GCA_964588515.1 uncultured Nitrospirota bacterium | reverse complement strand
AACGGCTCCGGTAAGGGCTCCTCTTTCATATCCGAAAAGCTCGCTCGGGAGAAGCTCCTCGGTGAATGTCGCACAGTTGAGCGAGAGAAAGGGCCTTTCCGTCCTCCTGCTCGTAAAGTGTAGAGCCTTCGCTATGAGGTTCTTTCCAACCCCCGTCTCCCCCATAAGAAGCACATTGAAATCCGAATCCTTTATGCCTTTAACCGCATCGAGGACTTTTTTCATGCCTTCGCTTTTTGCGATAATCGTCAGCTTCCTGTCTATGTCGAAATAGGTCTTTAAAGCGATATTCTCCCTTTTAAGCATCTCCAGACTCGCGATTTTTTTGACCCTCATTGCAAGGTCATCGAGGTCGAAGGGCTTTGTAATGTAGTCGTATGCGCCCTTTTTCATCGCCTCCACAGCCGAGCTAACGCTTCCGTAACCGGTGATGATTATTACTCCGGTGTCCGGATACATTTCTTTTGCCTTTTCCAGAAGCTCCATCCCGTTCATCCCGGGCATCTTGATGTCGGTGATGACGATGTCGAACCGGTCTTTCTCCAGCCTCTCTAAGGCATCAAGGCCGTTCTTTGTCCCCTCGGCAAGGTATCCTTCTTCCTTCAATGTATCGAGGATGTTATTAAGAGTAATTTCTTCGTCTTCCGCAACAAGAATTTTCAAAGCCATATTATTCCCCTTTTAAAGGCAATGTAATGATAAAAGTAGAGCCTTTCCCTTCCTCGCTCTTTACCTGGATATCGCCGCCGTGTTTCCTGACGATATTATAAACGATGGCAAGGCCAAGCCCTGTCCCTTTATCCTTTGTGGTGAAAAAGGGCTCGAATATCTTCTCGACGGTCTCCCGGGACATGCCCCTCCCCGTATCGGTTACCGTTATTATGAGGTTATCAAGCGCAGGGTCGGGTTGAACGCCCACGGTTAGTGTCCCTTCCCCGGACATCGCCTCGACCGCATTCCTGAACAGGTTTATGAAGACCTGCTCGAGCTGTTCGGGGTCAACGGAGATTTCTATTTTATCCTTTGGGGGCTCAAATAAAAATCTCACCTTCTCCGTGCCGATAACACCCGATACCTGCAAATACGCATTCCTTATCAGCTTGTTCAGCTCAGTCTTGCGCAACTGCGGCTCCCTTCCCCGGGCGAACTCAAGGAGTTCGCCCACGATGCCTTTAACCCTCATCGACTGCTCGAAGATGTCGTCAAGCCCCTTAGTTATAAAGGACGGATATTCCTCTCCGACTTTTTTCTTGAGCCTCTGTGCGGTGGTGTATATGTTGCTCAGAGGGTTATTGAGCTCATGGGCAACGCCGGATGCCAGTGTGCCGATTGCGACAAGCTTCTTGCTTTCAAGGAGCTCCCTTTCCCTTTCCTTAAGCCGTTTTGCCATATAATTGAACCTCTGTATGAGGATATTCACCTCGTCCCTGTCCTCGGGCCTGCCAAAGCCCGGGACATAAGTAAAATTCCCCTCGGATGTCTTCTCCATGGCCTTTGCCAAAATATTCAGCCGCTTTGCTATGCCGTGGCTGATTATCAGAAAGATGCCGAACCCTATAACGACTAAAAAGGGCAGCGCAAACAACAGCGTGCCTTGCATCGTATAGAGCGCTACATTGGCCCTGCCCCTTGCGCCTTTATCGAACTCCTACGAAAAGGCGACCATCTTCTCCCCGAGTGCCCTCAGGGTTTTGATGTCTGCGTCCAGCTCTTCGAGCTCCCGAATCGCAGGGTGCTCGCCCGGCAGCGAATACGCCTTCCGGAGGGCCTCGGCGCTTATGAGCGGGCTTTCCAGCGATGCCGCTTCGATAAGCGGCAAAAGGACGGGATGCCGTATGCGGGATTTCCTGATTTCGGCGATTTCGTTTTGGAATTCCCAGACGATATTTTCTATATCGTTGAATGTCCGTCCGTATTCGCCGGTAAGGGTCTTCAGTTCCATGAGTTTCTCCGATTTGCCGGTTGAATCCGTTTCGGGGAAAATATCGTTTATCTCCTTTAAATAAAGATAAACGGTCTCGATCTCTTTTGGGTCCCTGTAAAGGAGGTAGTTCTTCTCATGCCGCCTGAGCTGAAGGGTCTTGCTCCGAATGGTATCGGACAGTTCGAGGTAGCGTATCTCGCCTCTGACATCGCTGTAATTCAGATAACCGAAAAAGACGATGGCGGCCGTTATGCAGACGCGGAAGATAAAGCCGAGCGCTATTTTCTTTTTGAGAGACATCGTATTATATTTATTTTACAACATCGGGAGAGGGAACTTGGCGAAGCGATATCGCATCGGCAGGGGCGCTCAGGACATCTCGATTTCCCGCCTGCCCCCGCGCACTATCTTCATGCTTATGTCCACGGCAGGGGCGGAGTGGGTTATGCACCCCACGGAGATGAGGTCGGCCCCGGTCTCCGCTATCTCCCTTATGTTTTCGAGCGTAACATTGCCCGAGACCTCGATGGCCGTCCGGCCCTTTGCGAGCCTTACGGCCTCTTTTATATCCTTAAGCGGCATGTTGTCGAGCATTATTATATCGGCGCCCCTTTGGAGGGCCTCCCTGAATTCCTTGAGGTTTTCGACCTCGACCTCTATTCTCGACAGATATCTGCCCTCTTCGGCTAATTTGAGGGCCTCTTTTATGCCGCCTGCGATTTCCACATGGTTGTCCTTTATGAGGATGCCGTCATAGAGGCCGGAGCGGTGGTTTTTCCCCCCGCCCATCCGGACGGCGTATTTTTCCATGAACCTCATGCAGGGTGTCGTCTTCCGGGTATCGAGGAGCTTTGTCTTAAGGCCTTTCATCTTGACTACGAACCTGTTCGTCGTGGTCGCAATGCCCGAAAGATGCTGGAGGATGTTGAGCGCAACCCTCTCGCCCATGAGAAGGGCCTTTGTCTTTCCGCTTATCTCTGCAACGATATCGCCCTTCTTCAAGCGGGAGCCTTCTTCCGCGAGGGCCTTGACCACTACCCTGCCGTCTATCGCATGGAAGACCTCCTCGACGAAAGGCAGGCCGGCAAGCACAAAGCCCTCCTTTGCGACGAGCATGGCGGTGGATTCGTGGCCCGCAGGGACGATGAGCCGGGATGTGATGTCGCCGCTTCCGATGTCCTCTTCAAGTGCGGCCATGATGAACGCCTTTACCGACGAGGGGACTTCCATGCTCACCCCCTGAGACTGCCGAGTCTTTCGATGCCTTCGACGAGCCGGTCTCTCTTTGAGCGGAGCTCATCGAGTTTTTGTCTTTCCTTGATTATAACAGAGCCGGGCGCATTCCGGACGAAGTCCTCGTTTGAGAGCTTTCCCTCGACGAACCGGATGGACTCCTCCGTCTTCCGCATGTCCTTTCCGAGCCTGCCGAGTTCCGCCTCTACATCTATGAGCCCGGCGATGGGCACATAGACCTCGCACTGCCCCCTGATGGCGGTTGCCGAGCCTTCCGGCCTGACCGCATCCGTTTCCACCTCTACATCCCTTGCCCTTGCAAGTTTATTTATATACCGGATGTTTCCCTTTAGTGCGTCCCGTGCCTCCCTTGAGCCTGCCTTTACGACCGCATTTATCTCGGCAGAGGGCTGGATGCCGAGCTCCCCCCGGATGGTCCTCATTGCCGAGACCGCATCTATTACATGGGACATCACGGCCTCCGCCTCCTCATCGGGCCTTGCGTCTTTAGGGTATTCGGCGACCGTTATGCTTTCGCCCCTTTTAATAAGCGGCAGGGCCTGCCATAGCTCCTCGGTCACAAACGGCATGAAGGGATGAAGGAGCCTGAGCGTCGTCTCCATGACATAAAGCAGGCACTTGGCGGTTTCTTTGTTTTCGAGTTCGGTCTTTGCGGTCTCTATGTACCAGTCGCAGAACTCATGCCAGAGGAAATGATAGATACTGCCTGCGGCCTCGTTGAACCTGTAAGAGGCAAGCGAGGCGTTCACCTCCTCTATCGTGTGGTGAAGCCTCGAAAGGACCCACCTGCCCGAAAGCGGAAGCCGCCCGATATCCATGTCTTCGATGCCCAACTTAATCTTCGCCCCGGATTCCGATAGGGAGGGGCCACAGGCTCCAATATCGGGGGGGCTCGTAGCCCCCTCGATGAAGCGTGCGGCGTTCCAGAGCTTGTTTATGAAGTGCCTGTAGCCCTCGACCCTTTCCGTGGAGAACCTTATATCCCTTCCCTGTGCGGCGAATGCGGCGAGCGTGAACCTGAATGCGTCACTGCCGTACTTCTCGATGAGGGTCAGGGGGTCTATGACATTGCCCTTGGACTTGCTCATCTTCTGGCCTTCCGGGTCCCTGACGAGGGCGTGTATGTAGACATCTCTAAACGGGACATCCCCCATGAACTTGAGGCCCATCATAATCATCCTCGCCACCCAGAAAAACAATATGTCGAATGCCGTAACAAGGACGCTCGTCGGATAAAAGGCCTTGAGGTCCGGGGTCTTTTCCGGCCAGCCCAAGGTCGAGAAGGGCCAGAGCGCGGAGGAAAACCATGTATCGAGGACATCCTCGTCCTGCCTTAAAGAGGCGCTCCCGCACTTCCTGCACTTCCCCGGCACAGACCTTGCGACATTGGCTTCCCCGCAGTCCGCGCAGTGCCAGACCGGGATTCTATGACCCCACCATATCTGTCTTGAGATGCACCAGTCCTTTATGCCCTCCATCCATGCGTAATAGCTGTTGGCCCAGCCTTCGGGGATGATTCTGATTTTGCCTTCTTTTACGGCCTTTATGGCCGGCCCTGCGAGGGGCCCTACCTTCACAAACCATTGGGGCATGCCCAAGGGCTCGATTATGGTTTTGCACCTGTAGCAATGGCCGACCGAGTGCTTGTAAGGCTCGGTCCGCTCTATAAGGCCACAGGCATGGAGGTCCTCGAACACTCGCCTCCGGGCCTCGTACCTGTCGAGCCCCGCATACTTCGGGCCTGCAGAGGGCGTCATCTTCCCGTCATGGCCGATTACGGTCATGGACGGAAGGCCGTGCCGTTTTGCGACTTCCTCGTCGTTAAAGTCATGGGCTGGGGTGATTTTCACTGCGCCGCTTCCGAAGGCGGGCTCGACCGCGTCGTCTCCTACGACCGGTAGGAGTCTCTCCGTAAGCGGGAGGCTGACCTTCCTGCCGATAAAGCCTTTCCATCTGTCGTCTTGCGGGTTTACGGCCACGGCAGTGTCGCCTAACATGGTTTCCGGCCTCGTTGTGGCCACGGTCACATGGCCCGGGCCTTCCGGCAAGGGGTATTTTATGTAGGTCAATTCGCCTTCGAGTTCTTCGTGCTCGACTTCGAGGTCGCTTAGCGCGGTATGACACCGGGGGCACCAGTTGATGAGCCTTTCGGCACGGTAGATAAGGCCGTCTTCATAGAGCCTGACGAAGACCTCTCTAACGGCCTTTGAAAGACCCTCATCGAGCGTGAACCTTTCCCTTTGCCAGTCGCAGGAGGCCCCTAATTCCTTGAGCTGATGTATTATCCGCCCGCCGTATTCTTCTTTCCACTGCCAGACCCTTTTTATGAACTCCTCCCTGCCGAGGCTGTGCCTCGAGAGGCCCTGTTTTTCGAGCATCCGCTCTACGACATTCTGGGTTGCTATGCCGGCATGGTCGGTCCCGGGAAGCCAGAGCGCGCGAAGGCCCCTCATTCTCATCCACCTGACGAGTATGTCCTGAAGGGTGGCATTAAGGGCATGGCCCATGTGGAGAGAGCCGGTTACATTGGGCGGGGGGATTACTATCGAATAGGGGCGGCCTTCCGGGTTTGTCTCCGGCCTGAAATAGCCCTTTTCCACCCAGAGGTCATACCATTTCCGTTCAGCCTCGATGTCGTAAGACTTAGGGAGATTTGCCATGCGGCGGTTAGACTTCGGACCTGATTTTTTCTATCTCTTTTTTGATTATGCTCTCTGCGAGGTCCGGCACGGTCTCCCAGACGACCTTCTCGACCTCTTTTGCGATGGAGACGAGCGCGCCCTTGAGGGTCTCTTTAAGGAGCCTTTCCGTAAGCTCCGGTGCAAGCTCCCAGAGGACTTTTTCCGCAGTATCCTTGATACCCTCCGAGAGGCCCTTTATGAGGTCGGCCTTGAGGTCAAGCCCGCTTATGAACTCCCGAATGCTCTTATCCATCGCCTCTTTAAGCGCGGCGGACATCGCCTCTTTGGAGGGAACTCCGATTGCAGGCGGAATCTCTTCGACCGCCTTCGGGGCCTTTGCCTTAGGCGCAATAGGCGCAACCTCCTCGACCGCCTCGGGCATGACCGCCTCTTCAAGAAGGGCCTCCTCGATGACCGCCTCTTGGGCCTCCGCGGCAGGTTCAAGCTCGGCTATCTCGATTGCCTCCGTCTCTACGGGCCCCTCCTCAATTCCCCAGAGGTCTTCCTCTGCCGGTGCGGCCTCAGACGGAAGGGCCTCTAAAATAGGACCCGCAGGTTCGGGGACGGCCTCCTCCAATGCCCCGGCCTCCGCCACGGCCATCAGGGATGCATTTACCTTGCTTATAAGGTCCTCGGATTCAAACGGCTTTATGAGGACATCCTCCGCGCCGACCTTCTTTGCAAGCTCCTCATCCACGGGCTCGAATGCGCCGGCAAGGAGTATCACCGGGATATTCCGGCCTTCCGGGCTGGATTTTATCTTTTCGCAGAGCTGATATCCGTTCATCTTGGGCATCTCTATGTCCGCAAGCACGATGTCCGGCTTGAATGTCTGAATCAGCGAAAATGCGTCCGCGCCGTTTCCCGCCGTCTTTATCTCGAACCCCTCTTCGGCGAGTATAAGCTCGACCACCTTCTGAATGGTAATGCTGTCGTCCGCGAGCAGGAGCTTTGCCATGGCCTTAAGATTTTATTTCTAAGCGGCGAAAAAGTCAAGAGAAGAAATCAGAGAAGTTCCCCCATTTTTTAAAGACCGTCTCCCAGTAAAAACAGCGAGGTC